>CAKTKV010000127.1 GCA_934572355.1 uncultured Oscillospiraceae bacterium | reverse complement strand
CGCCCGACAGCATCTGCGACTGCGAGGACTACCGCAGCATGAAATAAGGCTGCGCGCATAAGGCATGATAAGGTATTGAAAGGGCTGCGGCATAGCGCCGCAGCCCTTGGACTTTCCATTAATTTTTGTATATCGCGAGAACGGTCGTGTTGTCGTGTTTGCCAGCCCTGCCGCCTGCCATCGCAGCATTGACGAGCACCCATGGCAGATGCGGCCCGTTCCCTGCGTGCCGGCTCATGAGCTCCCGGATATTCTCTTCCGGCAGAGACTTGTACAGTCCATCGGAACAGAGAACTATCACGTCGTTCACCGCATCATTGAGCTCGATCATGCCCGTATCGATCAGCAGGTCTCCGCCCTTGCCGATATAGCTTATGAGCGCCTCCCTCTGCCCGTCGGTGTCGACCTCCTCCTGCGTGATGCAGCCGGCGTCGCACCGCTCCTGAAGAAGCAGACGGAAATTATGATCGCGCGTGATCTGTTCGAGCCGTCCGTTATGCGCGTAATAAATACGGCTGTCTCCCACGGAGACCCAGTACGCCTTGCCATCGCGGATAACGGCGGCAGTGACCGTCGTGCCGCTGCTGAGCTGTCTGCCGTTGTGATCGGTAAGCGCGGCTACCTCGGCATCCGCCGCCGTGACAAGCTCCCTGAGAGCCTTACATATATCATCGCCCCTGCCAAGTTGATAGTAGCCGTTATATATAAGCTCCGCGCACATGCGGCTTGCGATCTCGCCGCCCTCCATACCGCCCATGCCGTCGCACACGATCGCGAGCAGCCCGCATTCCTTCACCGCGTTGCTGTCCGTATCGGACGCGTACATGAAAAAATCCTGCTGATACTTCCTGTCTCCAATCACGCTTTCGGCGGAGACGCCAAAGCTCTCCGTTTCATCGTTCATGCTGCTTTCACCATTTACTCATATCTGCTTCGTTTGTCACTTCAGCCTTTCCGCTTCCTCCAGCCACAGCCGAGCCGATGCATCGGACGGCATACGCCAGTCGCCGCGCGGCGAGAGCGTGACAGTGCCGACCTTCGGTCCGTCCGGCAGGCAGGAGCGCTTGAACTGCTGCGCAAAGAACCTGCGCAGGAAAGTGCGCAGCCAATGCAGTATCACATCCCTGCCGTATTCCCCGTCGAAGGCATAGCATGCCAGACGGAATATCCGCGCCGGGGACGCGCCGCTGCGCAGCATATGGTACAGGAAGAAATCGTGCAGCTCGTACGGGCCTACGATGTCCTCTGTCTTCTGCGTGATGCTCCCGTTGTCCGCGGGCAGCAGCTCGGGCGAAATGGGTGTATCGAGTATATCCTTCAGCACAGCGGCAGCGCCCTCGGAGCAGTGCCCCATTTCGTATTCAATGATATACCGCACAAGCGTCTTGGGGACAGACGCGTTGACGCCGTACATCGACATGTGGTCGCCGTTGTAGGTCGCCCAGCCGAGCGCAAGCTCCGACAGGTCGCCCGTGCCGACAACTATGCCGCCGTTCTGGTTTGCTATATCCATGAGCACCTGCGTGCGCTCGCGCGCCTGACAGTTCTCGTAGGTCACATCTGTGCAGCCCTCGTCGTGGCCGATATCCGCGAAATGCTGTCTGACCGCCGCGCTTATATCCACCGTCATGAAGCTGACTCCCAGCTCCTCGCAGAGCTTTTCGGCGTTGCTGCGTGTACGCTCCGTCGTCCCGAAGCAGGGCATCGTGACCGCAGCGATATCCTTCCTCGGTCTGCCAAGCATGTCCATTGCCCTGACCATGACCAGCAGCGCAAGCGTGCTGTCAAGCCCGCCGGAGATACCGATCACCGCCTTGCGGCAGCCGGTGTGCTCTATGCGGCGCATCAGCCCGTCCGACTGTATGTTCAATATCGCCGCGGCGCGCTCGGCGAGTATCTCCCCGTCGGCAGGTACGAAGGGACGGCGCGCAATGTGCCGCGTAAGCTCCGTGTCCCGAAGCTCCTGACTGAAGTATATGCGGCGGCACTCAGACGCGCCGCTCTCGTCAAAGCTCGTGTTCCTGTGCCGCTCAAAGCGCAGCCTGAAGAGGTCTATTTCCGTCGCGATAAGTCCGCTCTTCGCAAAGGGCTTCTTCTCCGCGAGCAGCTGTCCGTTTTCGTATATAAGGCTGTGCCCGGAGAAAACCATGTCCTGCGTGGATTCGCCGTGCCCCGCGTTTGCGTACACGTAGCCGCATATGAGCCGCGACGACGCGGACGACACCAGCAGCCGCCTGTAATCATCCTTCCCTATCAGTTCATTCGAGGCCGAGAGGTTCGCTATCACCGTCGCCCCGGCAAGGCACAGTCCGGTCGACGGCGTGACAGGCGCCCAGAGATCCTCGCATATCTCCACGCCGAGGACAAAATCCGGCATCTCCCGGCAGCAGAACAGCAGATCGCGCCCGAACGGGACATCGCCTCCCGCAAGCCTTATCGTGTTCTCTCCGCGGTAATCCGTCCCGGAGCTGAACTGGCGCTTCTCATAAAACTCACCGTAATTCGGCAGTACCGTCTTCGGCACGACTCCAAGCACCGCGCCGTTTTGGATAACAGCGGCGCAGTTATAGAGCTTTCCTCCCGTCCTTACCGGCACACCGATCACCGCCATGCAGCGCTTTCCGGACGTGTAGTCCCGCAGCGCTTCCAGTGCTTCGAGCGCGCCGTCAAGCAGCGCGTCGGAATAGAACAGGTCGCCGCAGGTGTAGGCTGTCAGGTGCAGCTCCGGGAACACGAGAAGATTTGCGCCCATGCGCTCCGCCTCATCAAAGCACTCCCGGGCGCTCTCTAAGTTAAAGGTCGTGTCGCCCACCTTGAGCTTTGGGCTTGCCGCCATCACTTTAATAAATCCGAACTTCATATTTATGCACCTCCGGCTCACCGAAATATAGGAAATAATAATCCTACGGGCAGATAATGTCAATTATTATTCCGCATTCAGACGCAAAAAAGCCTGCAGGCATAATGTACCTGCAAGCTTTTTTGATCCTGTTCACTTTGTCTGGAAGCGCTCCATGAGATTCTCAACGCTGTTGTCCATAACGCGCAGTATCTTTTCCTCAACTATCTCTCTCGGGAACTGCATCCCCATATCGAGCCAATAGGAAATAAAGCCTATCGCGCATTCGGCGTAAAACTCAACGACAAATTCAAAATCCTGCTTTTCTATATTGCGCCCCTCTGCGACGATATCCGCAAAGCTGCGTATGCACTCCTGAAGCCTGCCCTTTATGTAGCGGAGCATGTACAACCTGCTGTTGGAATTATACACGTTCAGCGTAAAGGTCGAGTTCTCACGCAGGTACTTGATCCACATGATAACGTCGGTCTTCCAGCGGTCGTAAACGACCTCCTTCGGAAGGTTCGCGTTCGCGTCCTCCTCGAACACCCATTCGAGCAGATCATACACATCGTCAAAGTGGTAATAGAAAGTCTGCCTGTTCACCCCGCATATCTCGACAAGATCCTTGACCGTGATCTTGTCTATCGGCTTGACCTCCATCATCTTTTTCAGCGCTGCCGCAAGCGCCTTTTTTGTAGATGTCGCCATAATAAATCCTCCCCATCCTTCTTGAGTTATTATTATAACACAAACGTCGTGTGTTGGCAAAGCATTTCTCGCTGTTTTTCGTATTATTTCCGCTTTTTATCTTTACACGCAGTGCGACGCATAAGCCAGATGTGTATATTTTACAATTCTGAAATACAATCTCCGTTACATTTGAAACATATCGCGGGTATTATAATAACTGAAAGTGCAGTTATTCATCTTTTTCATTTTGTCCTCTGAAAATACAGGAAAGCCCGGGTCATCTGACCCGGGCTTTTCGTATTTTGTCAAAGAACCTTTGGTTCTTTGACAAAAGGGCTTGCGCTCCGTTCGCTCCTCGCAGGCTCGACACTCACTACGCGAGAAGTATTTTCACCGACGTATGCGCCGCCGGTGAAAATGTATCTGATTTATTTTTTGCCTGCGGGCAAAAAGCTCTGCGAGGCTTTTTTGTTCATTGCATCACTCCACGGCCAGCAGGCGCACCTGCTCGGCTCCCGGCGTACTGCCGAGGCTCTCTATCAGCCCCGCCATGCTGCCGGGCATCGCGCTTATATCCAGCGACAGCGTGACGCTGGCCTTTCCGTGTATCGGCAGGCTCTGCGTAATAGTCAGCACGCTCCCGCCCGCGCCGGATATCTTCGCCAGCAGTGCGCTCAGCACCCCCTGCTCATGCGTCAGCATCATGGAGAGCACCGCCTTGCGTCCGCTGCCGATGTCTATCGGCTCGAGTATATAGTCCTTATATTTATAATACGTGCTGCGGGAAATGCCGACCTGCTTTACGGCCTGACTGACATCCTTCACCTTTCCGGATTCAACGAGCCGCCGCGCCTCTATGACCTTTTCATAATAATCCGGCAGTATGTCCTTATGGATAATGAGATAGTTTTCCAGCATGTCCGCGCCTCCGTTCCATATCTGTATGCTATATAATAACCTGTCTTCGTCAAAAAGACAAGTGTATTTGCAGCAGATCATTGAATTTGTTTCGCCGGCCTAAAATCCGATAAAATAATATCAGTTGTACAAATTGTACCTAAAAGCACGAAAATGCGTGACTTCTCGCTCC
>CAKTKV010000126.1 GCA_934572355.1 uncultured Oscillospiraceae bacterium | reverse complement strand
TTGACGATCTCATCCACATCCTTGGAGCGCACGCAGAGCGGGATGGCGTCCACATCGCCGAAGGCCTTGAACAGCAAGCACTTGCCTTCCATGACGGGCATACCGGCCTCCGGGCCGATATCGCCGAGGCCGAGCACAGCAGTGCCGTCCGTCACGACGGCAACAGTGTTCCAGCGGCGGGTCAGCTCATAGCTCTTGTTTATATCCTTCTGAATTTCAAGGCAGGGCTTCGCGACGCCCGGAGTATAGGCAAGGCTCAGCGCCTCGCTGCTGTCAGCGGGCACGCGGGCGGCGATCTCTATTTTGCCCCGGCGCTCATAGTGCAGCGCGAGGGATTTTTCCATAACGTCCATATTCAGTCCTCCAGACTTTTGAGATACGCTTCGGGGCCGCTCTTATATAGGTCGCTTCCCTGTGAATCAATGACCACTGTAAGCGGCATGTTCTCGACCTTGAGCTCACGTATCGCCTCGCAGCCGAGATCGTCATAGCACACAATGCGCGCCGCCTTCACGCAGCTGCCCATCAGCGCGCCCGCGCCGCCCATCGCGGCGAGGTACACCGCACCGTTTCGGACTATCGCGTCAATGACGGCAGCGTTCCTGTCCCCCTTGCCGATCATAACTGCAAGGCCGCGGTCAAGGAGCCCCGGCGCATAAGCGTCCATGCGCCCGGAGGTCGTCGGCCCGCAGGAGCCGATCACCTGCCCCGGCTTCTCCGGTGTGGGGCCGGCATAGTATATCGCCGCGCCGCGGATATCCAGCGGCAGCTCCTCACCGGAGGCTATAAGCTCCGTTAGGCGCTTGTGCGCGGCGTCGCGCGCGGTGTATATCGTCCCGGACACTGTCAGTTTATCGCCCGCGCGCAGCTTTGAAAGCTCTGCTTTATCTGCCGGAAAGCTCATCACATATTCCATAGGCACCTCACAGTACGCTTTTTGCGCGGCGCGTCACATGACAGCTCACGTTGACCGCCACGGGAAGCCCCGCGACGTGCGTGGGCGTAGTCTCGATATTCACGCCAAGCGCAGTTGTGCGCCCGCCGAATCCCTGAGGGCCGATACCGAGGGCGTTTATCCGCTCCAGCAGCTCCCGCTCCATCGCGGCGTAGTATTCATCGGGGTTCGGCTGATCTATCGGACGCAGCAGCGCATGTTTTGCAAGCTGCGCGACTTTATCAAAGCTGCCGCCGATGCCGACGCCGAGGATGACCGGCGGGCAGGGGTTCGCCCCGGCGAGCTTTACCGTCTCGATAACGAAATCCTTGACGCCCTCAGCGCCGTCCGCGGGCTTGAGCATTTTGAGGCGGCTCATGTTCTCGCTGCCGAAGCCCTTAGGGGCGACAGTAAGCTTCACCTTGTCCCCCGGTACAAGGTCAACGGTTATGAGCGCCGGGGTGTTGTTCTCCGTGTTCACGCGGCGCAGCGGGTCGGCGACCACGCTCTTGCGCAGATAGCCCTCCACGTAGCCGTCGGCAACGCCCGCGTTTATCGCGCCGTACAGGTCGCCCGTTATATGCACATCCTGCCCTATCTCAAGAAACACGCAGGCCATGCCTGTGTCCTGACAGACCGGGAGCCCGCTCTCTTTCGCCGCGCACATATTATCGCACAGCACGCCGAGTGTGTCCTTGGCCACCGGCCAAGGTTCGGTACGGTGAGCCTCACGCAGCGCGCGGCTGATATCGTCAGGCAGGCGCAGATTCGCCTCCCTGCACAGGCGGCTGACCTCGCCGCGGATGATCTCCGCTGAAAGCTCTCTCATATCATGCACCGGCTTTCTATTCTTTGGTCATGTACTGAGCCGCGGCGCGCAGCATAAGCTTCTTCACGCCGACACCCTCAAAGTTTATCTCTATCAGATAGTCCCCGCCCATGGGCGACATCTTCGTGATAACGCCGCTGCCGAAGG
Source organism: uncultured Oscillospiraceae bacterium (assembly GCA_934572355.1). Classification (GTDB taxonomy): domain Bacteria; phylum Bacillota; class Clostridia; order Oscillospirales; family Oscillospiraceae; genus Limivicinus. Next base: position 2,723 of record CAKTKV010000126.1, on the reverse strand, counting down.
CCTTGTGTTTGACGCTGTCGCCAAGGGCGAAGGTGGCCGTATTCTCCGGCTTCGGCGTCTCGGGCGCGGAGGCCGCAAAGCTCAGCCCCTTGTCCTTGAAGCGCGGGCGGTGCTGCGCCTTGCGCTCCTCCCACGTCTTTTCACGCTTTTCGTAGGATGGCGTGTTCTTATGCAGATGCTCCTCCGGTATCTCGGAGACGAAGCGGGAGAGCTTGTTCATCGTTGTGCGGCCGAAGATCATACGCTGGCGCGCGCAGGTAAGATATAGTCTTTCCTTCGCGCGGGTGATGGCCACATAGCAAAGGCGGCGCTCCTCCTCCATTTCGTCCCCTTCGCCGATCGCCCGCATACTCGGGAAGATGCCATCCTCCATGCCGACGACAAAAACCGTCGGGAACTCAAGCCCCTTGGCGCTGTGCATAGTCATGAGTATGACGCAGTCAGCGTCCGGGTCATAGCTGTCCATGTCCGTATATAGCGCGACATTTGCAAGGTAGCCCTCAAGGGTATTGTCCCCGGACTCCTTCATATAGTCGATGATGCTCGTTTTAAGCTCGCGCACGTTCTCGACGCGGGCAATATCATCGACCGTGCCCTTGGTCTCGAGCGCGATAACGTAGCCGGTTTTAGCAAGCAGCTCGTCATACAATGCGTCGGGCGTCGCCGTCTTCGCATACTCGCGCAGCTCTTTTATTAGGTTTGCAAAGTTCCTGAGCTTTATCGCCGAGCGCTGAAGCTCGGGGTAATTGTCCGCCTTGTCGAGAATTTCAAACATCGGGCAGCCGTTTGTCTGCGCAAGCTCACGGACGGTGTCGATAGACTTTGCGCCGATGCCCCTTGCGGGTACGTTGATGATTCTCGAAATGCGCAGATCGTCCGCCGGGGACGCAATGACGCTCAGGTACGCGAGCATATCCTTGACCTCAGCGCGGTCAAAGAAGCGCGTGCCGCCGACGACGCGGTAAGGGATGCTGTTGCGCTTGAGTGCATATTCAAGCTGGTTCGACTGCGCGTTCATGCGGTAGAGCACGGCATGGTCGCGCCAATTCGCACCGCGGCCGTAGCTGCCCATGATCGTTGAGACGACGAACTGCGCCTCGGCATGCTCGTTATCTGCAGTGAAGAGCTCAACAAGGTCGCCGTCGCCGCGGTCAGTCCAGAGGTTTTTGCCCTTGCGCTGCTCGTTATGGCTGATAACGGCGTTTGCCGCGCCGAGAATATGGCCGGTGCTGCGGTAGTTCTGCTCGAGGCGGATGGTGCGGCAGTGCTTATGCTGGCTCTCAAAGCTGAGGATGTTCTCTATCGTCGCGCCGCGGAATTTATATATGCTCTGGTCGTCATCGCCGACGACGCAGATATTCCCCCAGCCGCCGGACAGCAGCTCCGCGAGCCGGAACTGGAGGTTGTTAGTATCCTGATATTCGTCGATGAGCACATATCTGAAACGGCGCTGCCAGTAATCGCGTACATCGTCATTTGTGTCAAGGAGCTTGACGGTGTTGTAAATAAGGTCGTCAAAATCCATGGCATTGGCAGAGAAGCAGCGGCGGGAATACTCCGCATATATGCGTCCGATCGTCCTGCGGCGCAGGTCGCCCGAAAGCTCAGCATTCTTGCGGTACTCCTCGGCGGATATGCAGCAGTCCTTTGCGCGGCTTATCTCGCCGATAACGGACTTCGCGGTATACATCTTATCGTCAAGCTCCATGTCCTTGACGATGTGCTTGAGAAGGCTCAGGCTGTCGGCGGTATCGTAGATCGTGAAGCTGCTTGTATAGCCCAGATTCTCCGCGCCGCGGCGCAGGATGCGCACACAGGCGGAATGGAACGTGCAGGCCCAGATATCCTGCGCCTGTTCGCCGAGCATGCTTTCAAGGCGCGCCTTGAGCTCGTCGGCCGCCTTGTTCGTAAAGGTTATTGCAAGAATGCGCCACGGGTCGACCGGGTCGAGCGCGGCGAGACGGCGGGCTCTGTCGCCCCCCGCTCTGAGGATCTCAAGCTGCTCCTCGTCAGCATCCTCAGGTATCTCGTCGCTGTCACCGGCTCTGCCGTAACGCAGAAGATTCGCAATGCGGTTTATGAGCACGGTGGTCTTTCCGCTGCCTGCCCCCGCGAGTATCAGCAGCGGCCCCTCAGTCGCTAAAACGGCCTCCTGCTGCATGGGGTTCAGGTTCTGGAAATCACCGCGCACAACGGCTTTGCGCGCTTCTATGTAGTTTTTTTCAAAATCAGTCATCATGCGTCCGATTTTATCACAAGCGCGCCCCACATTCAATGGGCTAAATGACGATTGCCCCGACATTTATCCGCGCCGCCACGCCCATATTGTTTGACATTTGCCCCGTGTGATAGTACTATGTAACGGTACATATTCCATTCCGGAGACGATTTTACCGTATGAGAAATTTCTTCAGGCGGCTGTGGGAGAAAATGAACGAGCCGAGAAACGAGCGCGTTCTCGTTATACTCCTGCCCTGCCTTTCAGTTATGATTGCGGGGCTTATACTTCTCCCCCATCTGCGCTATTATTCCGCACAGCGCGCAGAGCCGGTGCCGTCCGTGGCCGTGGCCGCGTCCGCATTCGACGTGCCCGCCGATCAGGAAGCCGCTGTGCTCCCCTCCTCCGAGGTTCAGCCCACGCCCCCTGTGCAGACGCCGCAGCCGACGCCCGAGCCGGTCTATTCCCTTGAGCGCGGCTGGATAGAGGAGGACGGCAAGCTATA
>CAKTKV010000125.1 GCA_934572355.1 uncultured Oscillospiraceae bacterium | reverse complement strand
CGGCTCTTTATCTCCGCCTGTTCCTCCAGCTTCATGTCAAGCTGGTAGCGCACGGCGGCAAGGTCGGTCTTTGCCCGCTCAAGCTGCTGGGTATAGCTCTTCTCATTTTCGGCGAGCTTTTCGCGCTGCTTTCTGAGCTTTTCCAGCTCGTTTGCACGGGAGATTATGCCCGTGCCCTTTGCGCTGCTGCCGCCGGTCATTGAGCCTCCGGCGTTTATAAGCTGCCCGTCCAGCGTCACGATGCGCAGACGGTTGCCGTTATTCTTTGATATCCTTATCGCGTCGGTCATCGCTTCGGCAATGACCGTCCTGCCGAGGAGATTTTCAAAAATGTCCTTGTATTTTGCGTCGTACTGCGCAAGCTCCGATGCGATCCCGACAAAGCCGGGGTCGTTCACCGGCGCATCGCGCATCACGCTTCCGCGGATCGTGTCCACCGGGAGAAATGTCGCGCGGCCTGAGTCGTACTTCTTCAGCAGCTCTATCGCGCGGCGGCCGTCGTTCTGCGTATCGACGACGATGTTCTGCCCCGCTGCACCGAGTGCCGTTTCGACAGCAAGGGCAAATTCGTCATCCGCGCGGATGAGGTTTGCCACCGGCGCATGGATGCCCTTGAGGTTCCCGCGCCCCGCTTCGCGCATGACGGTCTTGACGGCCTTGGAGTAGCCCTCATAGTCCTTCTCCATTTCGGAGAGCATCGCGATGCGCGAATCCATCGAACGCGCTTCGACTGATATTTTATTAACTCTATCACTAAGCTGGGCGACGCTGCTCTCTCTTCCGCCGAGCTTCATGCGGCAGCCCTCGACCATGTTGGAGTTTGCAGTGAGCTCTTCGCGCACTGCGGTCAGTTCATGGTCGATTTCGGCCATGCGGCCAAGGCTCTCGTCAATGCTCTGCTGCACGCCGCGCACGCGGTTTTCCTGCTCGGCAATGTCGCCGAGCATGCGATCCATGCTCTCCTTGCTGCTCTTCACATCCGCGCGCAGCACTGCCGCCATGCTCTCGCACTGAGCCGCCTGACCCTCCGCCGCGGAGAGCCGTTCGCGCGCCTGCTCGGACTCAATATCTTTGCGGTGCATGCGCTCGCTGATGCTGCCGGAGGAGGCGTAGAGCGCCTGCAATTCATCCTTCGCCTGCTCAAGGCTTTTCTTCGTCTGCTCATACTCGGCGTTTACAAGCTCCGACTGCTCATGCAGCTTATCGAGCGTCGCCATCCATGCCGAGACTTCCTGCACCTTGAGCTCATCGCGCAGCTTGAGGTACTGCTTTGCCGTCTCCGCCTGCTTTTTCAGCGGGCCGACCTGCATTTCCAGCTCCTCTATCTTGTCGTTTATGCGCAGGAGGTTTTCTTCCGTCTTCTCAAGCTTGCGCTCCGCTTCCTCTTTTCTGTAGCGATAACGGGAGATACCGGCGGCTTCCTCGAAGACCTCGCGCCGGTCGGTCGAACGGCTCGAAACTATCTCGCCTATCCTGCCCTGACCGATGATGGAATACCCGTCGCGCCCAAGGCCGGTGTCCATGAGGAGGTTGTTGATATCCTTGAGGCGCACAGATTCGCGGTTGATGTAGTATTCGCTCTCGCCGCTGCGGTAATAGCGGCGGGTCAGCATTATCTCGCTGCTGTCGGAATCAAAAATGTGGCCTGAGTTATCGATGATGAGTGAGACCTGCGCATAGCCGAGAGCGCCGCGCTTTTCGGTACCGCCGAAGATAACATCCTCCATCTTGCTGCCGCGCAGCGCCTTGGAGCGCTGCTCGCCCATGACCCAGAGTATGGCGTCGGATATATTGGATTTGCCGGAGCCGTTCGGCCCGACTATCGCGGTTATATTCTTTTCAAAGGTAAGGCGGGTCTTGTCCGGGAAGGACTTGAACCCCTGAATTTCCAGTGCTTTTAAATACAAACCAAAGTCCCCGTTCGTCAAAAACGTTTTAATCGAGTTATTATATTACATTTCACGCGGCATTTCAATGTCGAGTATTTGAATTTCTTGCCCGGAAAGCTCCGCCTTTTCGGTTATTCTGATGTTTTTCAGGTTAAATTCCTCCGTCAGCGCTTTCGTATTGCAGCGGTGCTGCCCCGCCATCTGCGAGGCTTTGCCTCGGCCGACGGCAAGCGTCACGCGGCTTCCCGGCGTAATGCCATCCAGCAGCTCCCGCGCCTTTTGCAGTATGATGCGTGAGCGCACCAGCTCTCCGAGTGCCGGGTGATACGCCCCGCCGACGGCGTCTCCGCCGGAGAGGTCGTCCGTTGGGTTCAGGCCGAGGCGGATGATAGGTATGTCCGCCGCTTCAAACAGCGGGACTATCCGCGCGCAGACGCTGACCGCGTCCTCGACCGTGTGCTCGGTGTACTTTCCCGCTCTCCACATGTCGTAAAGCGCGGTGTCGCGGACGATGACCGTCGGGTAAATGCGCACGCCGTCCGGTTCGAGGGAGATTATTTTCTTTGCCGTCTCAATGTCCTTTTCCGCCCTGTCCCCGGGAAGCCCCGTCATCATCTGGAGAATGAGCTTGAAGCCCGCGGCTTTTATCTGCTTCGATGCGCGCTCCACGTCCGCCGCTGTGTGCCCGCGCGCCGAGCGGCGCAGCACCTCAGCGTCCATCGACTGCGCGCCGAGTTCTACCGTCTCAACACCGTAGCGGTGCAGACGTCGAAGCACCGTCTCATCTATCGCGTCGGGGCGTGTTGAAAGGCGGATGGCGTCTATCTCACCGCGGTCAAGATAGGTCTTCGCAGCGCCCAGAAGCGCCTCCTGCTCCGCCGTCGGGATGGCCGTGAAGCTGCCCCCATAAAACGCCAGTTGCCGCTTTCCTCCCTTGGGGAGAAAGGCGGCGGCGTTCTCTATTTCGTCTATAACGGTCTGCGGCGTCGCAGGCTCAAGCTGCCCGGATATGCGGTTCTGGTTGCAGAACACGCAGTTATGCGGACAGCCGAGGTGCGGCACGAAAACCGGGATTATGCTCTCTCTGGCGCTCACTGCTTCAGTGCCTCCAACGCCTTGCAGGCGGCCATCTGCTCGGCCTCCTTCTTTGATCTGCCGCTCCCTTCGCCGGTGGACACGCCGTTAATGAGCACGCGGAAGGTGAAGAGCTTATTGTGATCCGGACCGGATTCGCCGATGAGCTCATAGCTTATGACCTGGTTGCTGCGGCGCTGGACAAGCTCCTGAAGCTCGGTCTTATAGTCGGCGATGTGGTGCGCTTCGCCAAGCTCTGCCCCGGCAAGGACGTTCGCCATGATGAAGCGGCGCGCCTCGTCGATACCGGAATCGAGATAGAGCGCGGCGATTATCGACTCGACCATATCCGCGAGGATCGACGGGCGCTCGCGCCCGCCGGTGTGCTCCTCGCCGCGGCCAAGGCGCATATACTCTCCCAGACCGAGCGCGAGCGCGGCCTTATGCAGGCTCCCCTCGCACACGAGCTCCGCGCGCAGGCGGGTCATCCGGCCCTCGGGCAGGCTCGGCTCATGCGAGTAGAGGAACTCCGCCGTCACGTAGCCGAGAATGGAGTCGCCAAGGAACTCAAGGCGCTCATAGCTCTGGCAGGGCGCGCTGTGGCGCTCGTTAGCGTATGAGCTGTGCGTGAGCGCGGTGACGAGCAGGCCGCGGTTTTTGAAGCGGTAGCCGATCTTCTCTTCAAGTTTATCCATTACTGTTCAGCCTTCAGTTTCATATATTCGATATTGGCCTTGATATCATCGATGACTCCTGCGTCGACAAAGGTCATGGCCTGACGCACCGCTGCAAAGATGCAGGCCGCGTTCGAGGAGCCGTGCGCCTTTATGACAGGCTTGGAGATGCCGACGAGCGCCGTACCGCCGACTTCGTTCACATCCATAGACTTCTTCATTATGCCGAGATCCTTTTTCAGAACGGCGGCGGCGAGCTTGTTCTTCGTGCTCTTATAGAATACGCCCTTGAGAGACTTCATCATATATTGGATGACGCCCTCGGTGCTCTTGAGAAGGACGTTCCCGGTGAAGCCGTCTGTTACGACGACGTCCGCCGTGCCGTTAAACACGCCTGTGCCCTCAACATTGCCGATGAAGTTTATCCTGCCCTCTGCATCTGCATTTTTCAGCAGAGCAAAGGCCTGATGCTGGAGTTCTCCGCCCTTTGTATCTTCTGTGCCGACGTTCAGAAGCCCGACGCGCGGGTTCTCGCAGCCCATCATCTTCTTGGCATAGAAGCTGCCCATATAGGCAAACTGGAGGAGATACTCGGCGGTACACTCGACGTTCGCGCCGCAGTCAATGAGCATGACGCCGCGCTCCCCCGCCGGGAGAACAGGAGCCATCGCAGCGCGGCGGATGCCGTTAATGCGCTTGACGATAAGCGTCGCCCCGGTGAGGAGCGCGCCGGTCGACCCGGCGGAGACGACAGCGTCGCCCTTGCCGTCACGCAGGAGGTTCAGCGCAACGGTCATGGAAGAGTCCTTCTTGCGGCGGGTGGCGGTGCTGGGGTCGTCCTCCATGGTGACGACCTCGCGCGCGTCGACGATCTCAAACTCGCTCTCCACGCAGCCCTCTTTTTCAAGGCAGGCCTTCACATCCTCAATACGGCCGACAAGGCAGACTTCCACGCCGAGCTCGCGCTTTGCGCGTACCGCACCCTTTACGATCTCCTCAGGGGCGTTGTCGCCGCCCATCGCGTCAATGATTATCTTCACAGTGAAAAACCTCCTTAGCC
>CAKTKV010000124.1 GCA_934572355.1 uncultured Oscillospiraceae bacterium | reverse complement strand
GGACATAAGTATAGACGAGCAAACTGGATATGGAAATTCAGTGACATGGAAGCTCGACCTTGCGGGGAAGACGCTCAGTACCAACAATTTTTATGTATACGGCTCAGACGCTGGAGAACAGACCATAACAATATTTGACAGCTCAGCGGCTAAGACCGGAAAAGTCGTCGGCACCGGAACAGCCGCAACGATCGATATAGGCCCCAACAGTGTTCTGACGCTTGAGAGCGGCACCATAGAGCACACGGGCGGCAGCGCCGCTGTCCGAAAAAACACGATAAGTCAAGTGAGCGCGCAGCTCATCATTAAAGGCGGCACTGTGAAGGGCGCACCAGCAGTGGAAGCTGACGCCTGCACCGTAACGATAGAAGACGGCACAATCATTAGTACGGGCACTGCCATTGATCCGGTCACTAAAGATAGCAGCGATTCGCCCGCGATACTCGTGAATGACAACGTCAACGTGACAATTAGCGGCGGCAGCGTGACCAACACAAACAGCAACGGCGTTGCTGTCTCAATAAACGGCACGACCTTACAGTTCACTATGACCGGCGGCACGGTAAATGGCAGCACTAAGGGCATTGACATGTACGGTGGAACTGTGCAAATAAGCAATGGCACCATATCGGGCGCGACAGCCATAAATACTGTCGGCGGCAGTGTCACGATAACCGGCGGTACGCTCGACAGCACGGATACCAATGCTACTCAGGAAGTCGTACTCGGTATGGGAAGCCCGACGGTCGCGATATCCGGCGGCTCGTTTGGACACAAGGTTCCCTCTGCTCAGTGCGCAGCCGGCTATGCGCCCATGGATAAGGACAACAGCGGTAGATACAGTGTTGCGCTTCAAGTTGCACAGTCTAAAACGGCAACCGGCCTGACCACTGAAAAGCATGCCACTGTGCAGGATGCCATTAACGCGGCGGGAGTGGGCGGCACGGTCACGCTTCTTGCGGACAGCAGCAACCCCGGCGCAACTTCAAATTCGATGACGATAGACGGCAACGGCAAAAAGATGGGCACGCTGTATGTGAACGCCCCGGCCAATGTCACGATAAAGAACCTCAAGGCGGACACGGTCAATGTTGCCGCGAGTGCAACGGCAGATTTCAGCGGCGCGGATACCGAGATCGGTAAGCTTGACAACAGCGGCACGGTGAGCATCTCCGCGGGCAAGTACAAGACAATCGGCGGCACGGGTACATATAGCATCACCGGCGGACTGTTCGGCATAAAGGTCGATGACAAATGGTGTGCCAAGGTTCCGGTCAGCGGCAAGACCGAAGGCACGGCATCGAGCCTGACGAAGTATACCGCGGTCGCAAATACCGATCCTGCGACTAAGGACGAATACCCGTACACGGTGACCGTGGCTCCCAATCCGAGGATAACCAAGATCTCCAACAGCGCCTATTTCCAGAGAAATTCCAACGGAACTCTCACGATCTATACCGACAGAACTGTTGACGAGCTTGTCAAGAACACCAACACCTATCAGCAGGATCAGTACCCCTACCGCTGCCTGACCGTAACGAGCGCGAACGGCACCACCAATATCATCACCCCGCGCTATTACACCGTCACGGCTGACGACAACGGCAACGCGGTCATAACGATCTCGAACGAGTTCCTCAAGTACCGCACGGTCGGCACCTATAGCGTCCAGGTGGAGTACACCACGGGCGTGACGCAGCCGGAGACCTTCCGCGTCGGCACCTCGCCTAAGACCGGCGATGAGAGCAACATCGGTCTGTGGATAGGCATCATGGCATGCTCGGCGATCATCATCGGCTGCGGCGTGTTCGTGCTAATCCGCAAGAATAAGAAGAACAAGAAGTAAAATCCAATAAAAAAATTACCGTCCGTAAGGACGGTAATTTTTTTATCTCAATTTTATAACCCAAGCAGATTCAAAACGCCGCTGATGCCGACGGCGGTGTAGACGGCAAAGCCCATCCGCTTATCGTCAAGCTTATCGACGACGCGGTTGGCGATGAGAAAGCCGATGAGGATGAACACCGAGCCGAAGAGGATCACCGGCAGCTCCGCTGCGGTGACTATGCCGTTTCTAATGCGCACATAGCTGCTCCAGATATTGTTCAGCAAAAACAGCATCTCAATGGTCGCGAGGTATTCCTCTTTGCTGTCGGTATTGGCAAGGTAGTAGACCGCCATCAGCGGACCGCCGACGGCAAACAGACCGCTGCACACACCGGAGAAAATTATCGCCGCGGCGCTGACCCAGATATTCCACTTGCCGTGATCCTTCCCGTGGAGAAAGAAATGGTACAGTGCCAGCAGAATAAGGAAGCCGCCGAAGCAGCGCTTGAGCAGCGACTGATCGACATACGGCGCGAGCCTGATAGCCGCCGTCGCGAACACGGAATACAGCAGCAGCGGAAGAATGACCTTGCGCGGGTTTATGTGCTTGTGATAGCGCAGCACCATCGCCGCGATGAGCGCGATGTTCATGATGCAGGAGACTCCGGCTGCCTGACTCAGAGGATAGTAAAACGGCAGCGCGATCATCAGGATTATCCCCGCACCGAAGCCGCAGCTTCCCTGAACGACGCCGGAGATAAGCGCGGCGAGCGCTACAATAAGATATTCAACCATTTTTCTGATCTCGACAATCTATTACAGAATGCGAATATTGTAGTCCGTTTTATCGGTATTGTCAACTTATGTATGGCGTTTTTTGAAAGAGTATGGTAATATATAATTTACTGTCTGAAAACCAAGGAGATGTATAGATGAACGATATAATTCTGCTCAAACTGGGCGAGATAGTCCTCAAGGGTCTTAACAGGAGAAGCTTCGAACAGAAGCTGACGGCGAATGTCCGCCGCCGCCTTGCACCGATAGGGAAGTTCCGTGTCTACTGCCTTCAGTCGATAATCTATGTCGAGGGCGAGGACGGGGCTGATATGGATACCGCGTTCGAAGCGCTCAAGAAGGTATTCGGCGTCATAAGCCTGACGCGCGCTGCCGCATGCGAAAAGGACAAGGACGCGATAGCGAAGCTCGCCATTGAGTACCTGCATGAGGATATGCTGCGCGCGAAGAGCTTCAAGGTCGAGACGCGCCGCAGCGATAAGGCTTTTCCCATGACGAGCATCGAACTGAGCCAGTATGTCGGCAACGTTCTGAGCGATGCCTATGAGGATATCGAGGTCGACGTACACGATCCGGAGCTTGTAGTCCACATCGAGGTTCGCGACCTTGCGGCATACGTACACGCCATGCCCGTCCACGGCGCGGGCGGACTCCCGGTCGGGTGCAGCGGCACCGCAGTGACGCTCCTCTCGGGCGGCATTGACAGCCCGGTGTCCACCTACATGATCGCAAAGCGCGGTGTGCATCTTATCCCGGTGCACTTCTTCTCTTTCCCGTATACCTCCCAGCAGGCGAAGGACAAGGTCATTGAGCTTGGCCGCCAGCTCACAGAATACTGCGGGAAGATGACGATGGAGGTCGTGCCCTTCACGCACATTCAGGAGGAGATACGCGACAAGTGCCCTGAGGAGTATTTCACGCTGATAATGCGCCGCTTCATGATGCGCATCGCCGAGCAGATTGCCCAGCGCAGCAACGCCAAGGCCATCGTCACGGGTGAAAACCTCGGCCAGGTCGCAAGCCAGACGATGGAGGCCATGGCCTCCACGCAGGCTGTTATGACGCTGCCGATACTCCAGCCGCTTATCGGCATGGACAAGGAGGAGATCGTCGAGCGCGCAAGGCAGATCGGCACCTTTGAGACGTCCATCCTGCCGTATGAGGACTGCTGCACCGTCTTCACCCCGCGCCACCCGAGGACGCGCCCGAAGATAAGCGAGGTCGAGCGCGCGGAGTCGAAGCTGGATATCGACGCGCTCGTCGCTGAGGCGCTTGAGGGGATCGAAAGGATAGAGCTGGATCATGAGTAAGAGCTACGATACTGAGATAATCTCTGTCGGCACAGAGCTGCTGCTCGGCCACGTGACGAATACAGATGCGCGGGACATTTCGGAGATGCTCTCGAAGATCGGCATAAACGTGAAGTACCACACCGTCGTCGGCGATAACCCGGAGCGGCTGCGCCAGTGTGTTGAGACGGCGAAGAGCCGCGCGGACATCATCATCACCACCGGCGGCCTCGGCCCCACCTGTGACGACCTTACAAAGCAGATCCTTGCGGAAGCCTTCGGCCTTAGGCTCGTCGAGAACAAGGCCGAGCGCGAGGGACTGTATGATTATATTCGCTACGGCAAGAAGTTCACCGACAATAATTTCACTCAGGCCATGCTCCCGGAGGGCTGCACAGTGTTCCACAATAACTGCGGCACCGCGCCCGGCTGCGGCTTTGAAAAGGACGGCAAGATCGTCGTCATGATCCCCGGCCCGCCCAAGGAGTGCAACGCCATGTTCCGTGAGAGCGCGCTGCCGTATCTGCGCAAGCTCTCGGAGGAGCTTATCGTGTCGCACTCGGTGCGTATCTTCGGCCTCGGCGAAAGCTCCGTCGACGATATTTTTGCCGAGGAAATGAACCGCATGACGAACCCCACCATGGCGCCCTACGCCAAGGAGTGCGACTGTTTGCTTCAAATCACCGCCAAGGCAAAGAGCGAGGCCGAGGCCGAGGAAATGATCGCCCCGGTGATGGAGCATGTGATAAAGCGCCTCGGCGATGTGGTCTACGGCGTGGACGTCGAGTG
>CAKTKV010000123.1 GCA_934572355.1 uncultured Oscillospiraceae bacterium | reverse complement strand
GTGACGCCATGGTTGTCATCGGCGGCAGGCACAGCGCGAACAGTGTGCATCTTGCGGAGATATGCAGGGAGCATTGCTCGTGCGTAGAGTTTATTGAGAGGGCGGATGCCCTTGATATGGACAGGCTGAAAACGGCTGACACAGTGGGACTCACGGCCGGTGCATCCACCCCGGCGTGGATAATTAAGGAGGTAAGAAACAAAATGAGCGACGAAATCAAAGTTGAAGAATCCGCAGTTGAGAAGGAAAAGTCCTTCGATGAAATGCTGGAGGAGACTCTCAAAACTATATATAATGGAGATAAGGTAACCGGCGTTGTTGTTGCTATTACCGGCACCGAGATCAGTGTTGATCTGGGCGCCAAGTATTCCGGCTTCATTCCGACTTCCGAGTTCACCGATGACGGCATCAAGGTCGAAGACGCTGTCAAGGTCGGCGACACTATCGAAGCTGTTGTTGTCAGAGTAAACGATGTCGAAGGCACCGCAATGCTTTCCAAGAAGCGTCTCGATGCTGCCAAGATGTGGAATGCTGTTGAGGAAGCTGTCGATAACGAGTCAGTCCTCGAAGGTGTTGTCACCGAAGAGAACAAGGGCGGCGTTGTCGTCAATGTCAAGGGCGTGCGCGTGTTCGTTCCCGCATCCCAGACCGATCTGCCCCGCGAGGCTGATCTGGCTCAGCTCCTCAAGAAGACCGTCCGCCTCAAGATCACCGAGGTCAACAAGGCACGCAAGCGCGTTGTCGGTTCTATCCGCCGCGTTGCACAGGCCGAGCGCCGCGAGCGCATCGAGAGCATCTGGAACGAGATCGAGGTCGGCAAGAAGTATCACGGCACCGTCAAGTCCCTGACCAGCTACGGCGCATTTGTCGATATCGGCGGTATTGACGGTATGGTCCATGTCTCCGAGCTGAGCTGGGGCCGCATCCACCAGCCCTCCGAGGTCGTCTCTGTCGGCGATGAGATAGACGTTTACGTCATCTCCTTCGATAAGGAAAAGCGCAAGATCTCCCTTGGCTACAAGGATCCCAACGGCAATCCTTGGGAGCTGTTCGTCAACAAGTACGGCGTAGGTGATGTCGCACCCGTTACCGTTGTCAAGCTCATGCCCTTCGGTGCATTCGCAGAAGTTCTCCCCGGTGTTGACGGCCTGATCCACATTTCCCAGATCGCAAACCGCCGCATCGGCAAGCCCGAGGACGTCCTGACTGTCGGCGACGTTGTCGATGCGAAGATCACCGCTATCGATGATGACAAGCACAAGATCTCCCTCTCCATCCGTGCCCTGTCCGAGCCCGCACCCGCTGCGGTCGAAGAGGTCGAGGAAGAGGAGTACGCCGATGATAACGGCGAGGACGCTCTTGTTTACGAAGTCGGCGCAGACGGCACCGCTACCGGTGTCGCCCCTGAGACCGAGGAAGAGTAATTCCGATAACTGAACTAACAAAAACCGCTTCCCGTTCGGGAAGCGGTTTTGCTTGTATAAGGGTCAGATCTTCTCATTGAGCCAGTTGAGGATATCCTGATATACCTGCTCCTTGTTCGTCTCATTGAGCATTTCATGGCGTCCGCCGGGGTAGAGCCGCATGAACACATCGTGCAGTCCCGCGTAGCAGAAAGCCTTGTACGCGCGCTCAACGCCTTTGCCGTAGTCGCCAACGGGGTCGCCGTCGCCGGACATGAAGTAAACGGGCTTCTCTTTGTTCATCTGTGCGATGTTATTCTTATTTGTGATGAACTTTATCCCCTGCATCATGTCGCGGTAGAGGCCAATCTTTCCGACAAAGCCGCAGAGCGGATCGGCGATGTATTTGTCCACCTGCTCGGCGTCGCGGGAGAGCCAGTCGAACTTTGTGCGCGGGTTCTCTATCTTGCTGAGGTACGTACCGAAGGCAAGTGAATCGAGCTTTGCGCCGTCGCCCATCGCACCGTTGAGCTTTGCCATGACTGAGGCCGCGGCGTTCCCGCCGAGGACGAGCGCCGGGCTCTGGTGCCCAGTGCCGCTGAGTATGACGCCGTCGTACTTATCCGGGTGCTTTATGAGATATGTGCGCGTGAGGAAGCTGCCCATGCTGTGCCCGAAGAGCACGTAGGGAAGTTCTGGGTACTCCTTGGACATGATGTCGTGCAGCTTGTCCATATCGTCCACGACGCGCCACCAGCCGTCCTTCTCGGCGAAGAAGCCCTGCTCCTCGGGGACGCGTATGCTCTTGCCATGGCCGAGGTGGTCGTTGCCAGCGACGACGAAGCCGTTATCCGCCAGAAACTCCATGAATGGCCTGTAGCGGTCAATGTGTTCGGCGATGCCGTGGGCTATCTGCACTACCGCGCGCGGCTTACTGTCCGGTACGCACTTGAGCGCATGAATGCTGGTTCTGCCGGTGCTTGACTGAAAATAAAAATCCTGAAAACTTGGCATGGAAAAGTCCTCCCGTGTGTGATATTATATCGGCATTGGTATCTATATTTTACCCATAGCTGGCAAAGATGTCAATAAATACAAAAGTCGGAGTGTTTAGCAATGCAGCTGTTTATAAAATATTTTGACAATGAGATCACGAAAATCGAGAAGCTTTCCAAGGGCGATTGGATCGATCTCCGTGCGGCGGAGGATGTAGAGATGAAAGCGGGGGAGTTCCGTTATCTCCGTCTCGGCGTTGGTATGATCCTTCCGGAGGGGTATGAAGCACATATCGCCCCACGCAGCAGCACCTTCAAGAACTTTGGGGTCATCCTGACCAACAGCGTCGGCGTTGTAGATAACTCCTATTGTGGTGACGCGGATGAGTGGAAGGCTCCTGTCTACGCTCTGCGCGATACGCATATAAAGAAGAACGAGCGCATCTGCCAGTTCCGCATCATGGAGCGGCAGCCGGAGCTCGAGTTTGTCACCGTCGATAAGCTCAGAGACAACAGCCGCGGCGGTTTCGGTTCTACCGGGACAAAATAAAACAACGAGGAGTGTGTACCATGACAGAGCGTGAAAAGGCTGCGGCCGGATTTCTATATGACGCCAATTATGATGAGGAGCTTGCGCAGCAGCGCGCCGAGTGCAAGGACAAGTGCCACCACTATAATCTCTGCCTGCCCTCGGATATGGCGCAGCAGGACGAGATAATGCGCGGCATCCTCGGCAAGGCCGGGGAAGGCCTGCGCATCACCGCGCCATTCTGGTGTGATTATGGATATAATATTTTCGTCGGCGATGATTTCTATTCTAATCACAATCTTGTAATACTCGACTGTGCACCCATAACCTTCGGCGACCATGTGTTCATAGCGCCGAACTGCTGCTTCTCCGCTGCGGGGCACCCACTGGACGTCGATCAGCGCAACGCCGGTCTTGAGATCGCCCTGCCTATAACCGTCGGCAGTAACGTCTGGATCGGCGCGGGCGTGACGGTGCTGCCCGGCGTGACAATAGGTGACAATACCATTATCGGCGCGGGCAGCGTCGTGACGCGCGACATCCCCTCGGGCGTCGTCGCAGTCGGCAATCCCTGCCGCGCCCTGCGTGATATAACAGAAAAGGACAAGCATAAATATAAACTCGCTCTGTGAAAAGTGCTCTCGGTGCATATTAGCTCCGAGGGCAAAAATTTTTTTCGCCTGACTGCAACCTTTTTGCCTTCCCATCTGTATATAGGGCAGAACGGTAAATGTACCGCTCTTAAAACAGACATGTAAAATGAAAGGGAAAAATGATGAAAAAATTACTTGCGGTAATTATGATGCTCCTGACTATCCTCTCTCTTGCGGCCTGCGGCAGCAGCACCGACAGCGACGAGCCTGACATTATCGGTATGCCGAATCCGTTCATGGATTTTAACACGCTTGCGGAAGCAGAAAGCAGACCGGCAGGACGGTGACGAAGCTCCTGTCCATGGCTGCCTGCCTTGCCGTTATCATCGCCGCTGCGTCCGCACTCAGGAGCCCCGTGCAGGTGAGCACGAATGATGATATGCAGCCTAATGAGGGCGGTACCCCCGGCTTCGTTCAAGGCGGCGCAGATATTGCTGAGCTTGATTCTGCGGCTGCGTTGTCGGCAGCTGTCGGATTTGAAGTGGATGACATTGACCTGCCGTTTACGCCCGAACAGACGGAATATATATCCTACTGGCATGGGCTCGCCGAGATAGATTATACCGGCGAGGGCAAGACCGCGCGCTACAGAAAGGCCGCCGGTACGGAGGACTGCTCCGGAGATTATAACGTTTATACGGACGTGACCGAGTTTGAAGTCGGCAGCATGACTGTAACGCTCAAGGGGGAAGCCGGGCAGTATAATCTCGCTATATGGACGGACGGCAGCTATTCTTATTCTCTCAGCCTTCCCGACGGCCTAAGTCTTGACGATTGGCAGACGCTCGTAAATTCCATACAGAGTTAGATTTCCGATTTATATAAATAAACGAAACACAGGCGGACCCGTGACCGCCTGTGTATTAATGTGTATATTATCAAAGCATCTTATCAAGAAAGCTGATAAGACGCGGGCTTTCGGGATGATCGAACAGCTCGTGCGAGGGCTTGTCCTCGACGATGTGCCCGTCGTCAAGGAAGATAGTCCGGCTGCTCACCTCACGTGCAAAGCGCATTTCGTGCGTGACAACTATCATTGTCATCCCGCTTTCGGCAAGCTGCTTCATAACGTCGAGCACCTCGCCGATCATTTCCGGGTCAAGCGCGCTGGTCGGCTCGTCGAAGAGCATTACCTCTGGATCCATCATCAGCGAGCGCACAATGGCGATACGCTGCTTCTGCCC
>CAKTKV010000122.1 GCA_934572355.1 uncultured Oscillospiraceae bacterium | reverse complement strand
TCCATCTCGATCAGGGTAAAATAGCGCTCAAGGTCTCTGTGTCCGCCCTTTTTAATGTTCAGCATTGTCGTTACCCCCACTATGTTTATCCAAGGACTGTGCTCTGCACAGCTCGGCGTATGCTCCGTTCTTCTCCATAAGCTCGTCATGGCTGCCCATTTCGATGATGTGCTCGTCCTCGATGACGGCTATCCTGTCGGCATTGCGCACGGTCGAGAGCCGGTGCGCGATGATTATCGTCGTGCGCCCCTCGCTGAGCTTGTCGAAGGCGTTCTGTATCCTCTGCTCCGTCACGGTGTCGAGCGCGCTTGTCGCCTCGTCGAGTATGAGTATCTTCGGGTTCTTGAGAAAAACGCGGGCGATGGATATCCGCTGCTTCTGCCCGCCGGAGAGCATCACTCCGCGCTCGCCGATATAGGTATCGTAGCCATCTGGCATTTCCATGATCTCGCTGTGTATCTCGGCTCTGACCGCCGCGGCGACGATTTCCTCGTCCGTCGCGTCCGGCCGGCCGTAGCGGATGTTCTCGCGTATCGTCCCGGCGAACATGAACACATCCTGCTGTATCATGCCGATGTTTTTCCTCAGGCTCGCCTGTGTCACATCGCGCACGTCCGTCCCGTCGACTGTCACTCTGCCTGAGCTCACGTCGTAGAAGCGCGGCAGAAGCTGGCACAGCGTCGTCTTGCCGCCGCCCGAGGGTCCGACTACCGCAAAGCTGTGTCCCGGCTCAATTCGGAAGCTCACGTTTTCAAGCACCGGCACACCATTTCCGTAGTCGAAGCAGACGTCCTTGTATTCTATCTCGCCGCGGACGCTGTCCAGTACCTTCGCGTCCGGTTTATCCTTCACCGTCGGCTCTGTGCGCATGACCTCAAGGAAGCGCTCAAAGCCCGCCGTGCCCTGCATATAAGTCTCCGAGAACTGCACAAGGCGCTTCACCGGGGATATGAACGTGGAGACATAGAGCGTAAAGGTGATGAGGTCTATGTAATTCATTTCGCCGCGCATGATGAGCAGCCCGCCGAAAGCGACTATCGCGACCTGCATGATGCTTGTCGTAAATTCCATGCCGCTCATGTACATGCCCATGGCCTTGTAATAGTTCACCTTTGCGCCGCGAAACAGGTCGTTTGCCCTGTCGAATTTATTGTTCTCCTGATCCTCATTGGCAAAGGCCTTCGCCGTGCGGATGCCGGATATGCTGCTCTCGATTGCGGAATATATCTCCGCCGTCTTGCGCTTGACCTCGACGTTTGCCCGCCTCATGCTCCCGCGCTGCGACAGCGTGAACCACAGGCCGAGCGGCAGAATTATCGTCAGCACCAGCGCGAGCCGCCACTCCATCGTGAACATCACCGCCAGCGCGCCGAGTATCGTCAGCGCACAGATCAGTATGTTTTCCGGGCCGTGGTGCGCAAGCTCCGTCACCTCGAACAGGTCACTCGTGATATGGCTCATCAGCGCGCCCGTGCGGTTCTTGTCATAGAAGCTGCATGAGAGATCCTGCATGTGCGCGAAAACGTCCTTGCGCATGTCCGCTTCGACAAGCACGCCCATCCTGTGTCCGATGACCGTTATCACGTAGTACAGTACACCCTTGAGCACATAGGCCAGCGCCATGACGAGCATTATGATAAAGAAGGTCTTATACAGATTCTGCGGCAGCAGCGTCTTCATCGACTGCCTTGACACGTATGGGAAAACAAGGTCTATCACCGATACCAGCACCGCACAGACCATGTCTATCGCGAAGAGCTTTTTCTGCCCGGCAATATAGGATATGAATACCTTTATCGGTTTGTCGTTATAGTTCTTTTTCATTTCGCGTATCTGTCCCGCTGCTCCACGGCGAGCGCGTCGCAGCGGTTGTTGTATTCGTTGTCGGCGTGACCCTTTACCCAGTGGTAGTGCATTTCGTGCTTTTCGCACAGCTCAAGCAGCTGTGCCCAGAGGTCGGGGTTGAGCGCGGGTTTTTTATCGGACTTCACCCAGCCGCGCGCGCGCCATGAGCGCGCCCATCCCTTTTCCAGAGCGTCGATGACGTATTTTGAGTCCGAATACAGCTCCACAGTGCAGCTCTCCTTGAGCGCCGAGAGCGCGGAGATCACGCCGGTGAGCTCCATGCGGTTGTTTGTCGTCTGCGCAGCGCCGCCGGAAAGCTCCTTCTCAACGCCGTTATAGCGCAGTATCGCCCCCCAGCCGCCGGGGCCTGGGTTGCCGCTGCATGCACCATCGGTGTATATCGTTACTGTCTTCATTCGTCAAAGATCATCCGGAATATCCATCCGCGCGTATCTCTCGCGCATGAACTCATATTCGTCGCGGTCGATAATGCCGTTTTTCAGGAAGCTGTCGAGCTGCGCATAATACTTCTCCCTGCCGCGCAGAGTGTTCACGCACTCACTGCCGTCGGAATGGAGGTGTATCTCCGGAACGAAGCTTATATGCCTTCCTTTGCTGTGCGGCTGCTCCGTGCTCTCCCGAGCCGCAGTCTCGGCCTTCGGCTTCAGCTTATTCACCAGAAGCGCCGCGATTCCGACAATGACCGCGATGAATATCAGGATGCCCAAGCCCTCGGCAGAGTCCGCGAACTCCGCAAGGAAGATTATCACTATCGCGGCAATGACGCCGAGCGGATTCTGTTTTTTCTTTTTTCTGTCCTTCTTCACGCCGGTTCTCCTTTACATATTCGCCGTCGCTTACTCTTCGTCGTTTACCTCAGGAACTTCCTCAGTGACTTCCGCTTCGTCCTCGCTCTGTTCTCTTTCGGTGCGCTCTATGGAAATCACGCGGCTGCCCTCGGCAAGACGCATGATGCGCACGCCCTGAGTCGAGCGGCCAAGCACGGAGACGTGGTCTACCGCCATGCGGATTATCGTACCGTCGTCACTGATGACAAGGATGTCCTCACCGGGGTTCACCATCTTTACATCGGCGATGCCGCCTGTCTTGTCCGTTACCTGATAGTTCTTGATACCGATACCGCCGCGGCCATGGATGCTGTATTCACTGAGCAGAGTGCGCTTGCCGTAACCCTTTGCGGTTATCGTGAGCACTGCTTCGCCCGCTAAGCTATTACCCGCTCCGACAACGTAGTCGCCCTCTCTGAGCCTTATGCCGCGCACGCCTATTGCGTTTCTTCCCAGGGGGCGCAGGTCGCTCTCGTTGAAGCAGACCGCCATGCCGTTATGGGTGGCAATGAATATATTCTCCTCGCCGGTGGTCTGGAGGACGGATATGAGTGAGTCGCCATCGTCGAGGATTATCGCGCGCAGACCGTTGGAGCGGATGTTCTTCAGCGCCGACTGCTCCATGCGCTTTACCGTGCCGCGCTTTGTGACAAAGACGAGATAGCCGTCGTCATCCCTGCCGCGGCCGCGGATCATCGCGCTGATCTTCTCGCCGTTCTCGGTCTGGATAATATTGATGATGTTTGTGCCGCGCGCGCTGCGTCCGGCTTCTGGGATGTTGTAGCCCTTCTTTACGAACACGCGCCCCTTCGAGGTGAAGAACAGGATATAGTCATGCGTGGAGGCGGTGAACACCGTGTCTACAAAGTCCTCGTCCTTCGTCGCCATTGCGCGGATGCCGCGTCCGCCGCGCCCCTGAGCGCGGTACTCGCTGACGGGCATACGCTTGATGTACCCGCCGTGGGTCAGAGTATAGACGCACTGCTCTTCTTCGATGAGGTCTTCGATGTCTATCTCGTCGGCGACGTCCTGTATCTCAGTGACTCTGTCATCACCGTACTTGTCGCGCAGAGCGATAAGCTCGTCCTTGAGTACGCCCTTTATCTTCTCAGGGTCTGCCAGCAGATCCTTGAAGTAGCGTATCTTGTCCTCAAGCTCCTTGTACTCGTTTTCGAGCTTCTCGCGGTTGAGCCCTTGGAGCGAGATAAGGCGCATATCGCATATTGCCTGTGCCTGAACGTCGCTGAGATTAAAGCGCTCCATAAGGCGCTGCTTTGCGTTGTCGTAGCTGGTGCGGATGATGCTGATGACCTCGTCGATATTGTCCTGAGCTATCAGCAGGCCTTCCAGCAGATGCGCCCGCTCCTCGGCCTTGCGCAGGTCGTACTTCGTGCGCCGGACGATTATCTCTTCTTGGAAGGTAAGGTACTCGTCAAGTATATGGCGCAGGGAGAGTATCTTCGGCTGGGTCTGGTTATTCACCAGCGCCAGCATATTTATCGAGAAGGTGGTCTGCATCGCCGTCTGCGCAAAGAGACGGTTCAGCACGACCTGCGGGTTCGCGTCGCGCTTGAGCTCGATGACGACGCGCATACCGTTGCGGTCGGTCTCATCGCGCAGGTCGGATATGCCCTCAAGGCGCTTGTCGTGTACCTGATCTGCAATGTTCTTTATGAGCTGGCGCTTATTGACCTGATACGGCAGCTCCGTCACGATTATCCTCGTGCGCCCCTGACCGTGCTCCTCAAACTCCGTGCGCGCGCGCACAACGACCTTGCCGCGCCCGGTGGCGTAGGCCTGACGTATGCCGCTGCGCCCCATGATTATCCCGCGCGTCGGAAAGTCCGGCCCGGTGATATGCTGCATGAGGTCGGCGAGCGTCGCCTCCGGGTTCTCCAATACGCACACGCAGGCGTTTATGACCTCTTTGAGGTTGTGCGGCGGGATGTTCGTCGCCATGCCGACGGCGATACCGGACGAGCCGTTCACCAGCAGGTTCGGGAAGCGTGACGGCAGCACTCTCGGTTCCTTGCGCGTCTCGTCAAAGTTCGGGTCCCAATCGACCGTCTCCTTGTCGATATCGCGCAGCATCTCATTGG
>CAKTKV010000121.1 GCA_934572355.1 uncultured Oscillospiraceae bacterium | reverse complement strand
GCATGATGACGACGGAGAACACGACCATGCGGAAGCCGCCGCGCATGAACGGGATGTTCACGCCGAGGTAGGTCTGGGAGTCATCAAGGAAGCGCAGCCACCACTCCGAGGCCGCGATATACAGGAAGCTGCCGATTATCGAGCCCGTGACAGAGCCGATGCCGCCGATGACGACGATGAGCAGTATCTCATAGGTCATGGCAGAGGTAAACGACCTCGCCTGAACGCTGGCCTGGAACATCGCCAGCAGCGCGCCGCCGATACCGGCAAAGAAGGAGCTGGTAAGGAAGGCCTGCATCTTAGTCTTGGCAAGGTTGATGCCCATCGCCTCGGCCGCGATCTCATCCTCGCGGATGGCCTTGAAAGCGCGGCCGTAGGAGGAATTGATGAGCAGGACGATAAGGAAGATGCAGAAAGCGGAAATGATGACAGGAGTGAGAATGCTGTCAAACTTCGGGAACTTCTTAAGAATGTTCGAGGCGTTGGTCACAGGACCGAGGACCTCCCACTGGATAAGAGCGCGGAGGATCTCAGCAAAGCCGAGAGTGGCGATGGCAAGATAGTCGCTTTTGAGGCGCAGACAAGGCTTACCGACGAGCCACGCGAACACGACGGCGACAAGACCCGCGGCGATAACGCCGACGAAGGCCGGCAGACAGACATTGACAATACCGCCGTTAAAGTACTGATAAACGCTCGCGTGCTGCTCAAGGGGGATGGTGAGGATGGCGTAGGTATAAGCGCCGAGCATCATGAAGCCCGCCTGACCGAGAGAGAACAGGCCGGTAAATCCATTGAGCAGGTTCAGGGAAACGGCAAGCAGAGCATAGATGGACGCCTTTTGGATAACGGAGGCGAGCATGGAATAGTGCTGCTCCTTATCAATATAGATAAGCAGCGCAACGATCACCGCCGCGAATACGACTGAAAGTATAATATCTCTTTTCTTATTGGTCATGATCTCACACTTTCTCCGCAAGCTTCTCGCCGAACATTCCGTTGGGCTTGAACAGCAGCACCAGAATCAGCAGAGCAAAGGTGAAGGCGTTGCTGAAAATAGCGATCGCGTCATTCGCCTTGATCAGAGATTCGCAGATACCGATTATATATGCGCCGAGGACAGCGCCGGGGATCGAGCCGATGCCGCCGAAGACCGCGGCAACGAAGGCCTTGAGTCCGGGCATGGCACCGATGGTCGGGCTGACCTGACCGTAATTGCTGAAGTAAAGAATGGAGCCGACACCGGCAAGGAAGGAGCCGATGATGAAGGTCACGGAAATAATATTATTGACCTTGATGCCCATGAGACGGGCAGTATCAAAGTCACGGGACACGGCACGCATCGCCATGCCGGTCTTGGTATGGTTGATGAAAAGCACGAGCGCGATGACGAGCAGGACGGTCAGCAGCGGGGTGACGACCGTGATGATCTTTATCTTGAGCGCACCGAGCATGAATGTGCCCTTGAGGAAGGGTATCTCAGGATAGGGTCTCGCAAGGCCGCCGGTTATGTAGGTCGCAAGGTTCTGTAGCAGGTATGACACGCCGATGGCCGATATCATGACCGACATACGCGGAGCGCTGCGCAGGGGCTTATACGCCGCGCGCTCAATGAGCAGACCGAGCGCCACCGTCATGATGAGCACGACAGGGATAGCGACTGCCATAGGCATTGAGGCGCTGATATAAACCATGAAGAAGCCGGCCATCATGAAGATATCGCCGTGGGCAAAGTTGATAAGGCGCAGGATGCCGTAGACCATGGTGTAGCCGATGGCAATCAACGCGTAAAGGCTGCCGACCGTAATGCCGGACAGCAGCAGATCTATGTAATATGTGGCAGTGTGCATATTACAGCCTCCTAACAATTCTATATCTGCAATAAAAACGGAACGTTTCCCCGGCGATTTTCGCCGGGGAAAACGCTTACGTTTGCATTAGGTAAAAGCGATGGATAAACTATCAGCCAGTGTAAGCATCAGAGAAGACTATCTTGCCGTCCTGGAAGGTCTTGATAGCAACATAGTTCTTGATGGCGTCGCCGTTCTCATCGAACTTCAGGTCGCCGGTGACAAGGCCCTTGACCTCGAGGTTTGCGAGAGCGTCGCGGATAGCTTCACCATCGGTGCTCTGTGCGGCGAGGATGGCATTGTAGGCTGCCATGTAAGAATCGTAGCCGCAGGGGGTGACAGAGGAGATAGCGTCGGCAGTGCCGCCGTTATTCTCGGTTCTGGTTGCGTCGGCAGCGATCCACTCAAGGATGCCCTTGTTGAACTCAACGCCGGCTTCGTTGCTCGTATCGGTCGCATCGAAGAATGCGGAGAAGAAAACGCCGTTTGCGTTTTCGCCAGCGCGCTCAGCAATGGAGATATCGTCCCAAGTGTCGCCGGCCATGATCTGGCACTCAACACCGGCTTCACGAGCCTGGTTGATGATCAGAGGAGCGGTCTCGATGGAGACAGGAGCGAAGATACCGTCATAGTCCTTGGACTTGATGTTTGCCATGATGGTGGAGAAGTCGGTCTCATCCTTCTGGAAGGTGACGGTGTCGCAGGAAGCGCCGCCCTTGACCATTGCCTCGGAGAAGTAGTTGCCGAAGCCTGCAGAGTAGTCATCGCCGGCCTCAACTATAACGACGCAGTTCTTGCAGCCCTGCTTGAGAGCGTAGCTTGCCATAACGGCGCCCTGGAACGGGTCAATGTAGCAGACACGGAAGTAATAATCATTGCCGGCAGTGACCTGGGGGTTAGTGCAGGAGGTGCCGATCGCGGGGATCTTAGCCTCGGCGAACAGGTCACCGGCAGCAATGGCGCAGCCAGAGCCGTAGGTGCCGATAACGACGGAGACATCATTGCTTATAAGAAGCTGAGCCGCAGAGGGAGCCTTTTCGGCAGCGGATGCGTTATCAGCATAGACGAGCTCTATATTATAAGTCTCGCCGTTTATATCAATAGTAGGATTGAGAGAGTGGGCATACTCGATACCGAGAATTTCCTTCTTGCCGCCGGCGGCGTTCTGACCGCTGGTAGGCTCGAAGACGCCTATCTTGACGACCTTCTCATCACTGGAAGCCGCCTTAGTGCTGCTGGCGCTGTCGCTGCTGCCGCAGGCGCACAGTGCAAACACCATAACGAGTGCCAGAACAAGTGCAATAACCTTTTTCATTTTGGTTCCTCCTATAAATTACTATGTTGCCGAAACTGTCTCTATCTCGCGGACAGATGTGTTTCAGTAACGATATGATGATTATGCACTATGACGAGTCAAATTGCAATAAACTTAAATTACTAAATTACTTTCCACGCAAAAACACATTTTATGGAAATTACACAATAACGGGTCCGTTTCGCCAGTCTTGACCGCATTTTTTGTCACTATTTGTAACGTTTTGAAGGGTATAGACGTCATGTGCCGATGCGCCGAGCGCGAACACTTTGGCTGCGCTGCTGTCCAGACGGCGGACAGCGGCGGGCTTCGTAAGCACCGGGACGGCTGACTTTCCGTCGATCTCGCGCAGATAAGCACAGCCCACGGCGTCGGCGGCCAACACCCTTGCATACGGCGGGAGCATCTTTGTATATTCTGCACTAACGCCGAGCGCGGCGCACAGCAGCATGCGGCGCATCCGTGCGAGAGGATAGCGCTTTGTCCTCGCCGCCTGTGCAATATCCTCAAGCGTGCTCTCCTCCCTGACGGCCTTCCATAGCCGCGCGCCCGCGCCGTCGCCGCCGTCGGGCAGGCTTTCATACACATCCTTATCGAGCATGCGCAGCCGGGACAGCAGCGCCGTCTCAAGCACCGCCTTGTCCCGCCCGCGCCCAGCCGCGCGCTCGCGCCGGTATACAGACAGTGCTTCTTCCGGGATATACTCTGAAATATCCGTGCCTGTCTCCATCATTCCCCGAAGCTCAGATGCGGACTTAGGGCCGGTCTCCCCTGCTTTATCGTGTCCGCTGCCGATGCGCTTTACCGTGATGGGGGTAATAGGATAGGCGTTTTTATAGATGGCCTTGAGGTATTCGACAGCAAGGATATTATTAGGCTGTGAGAGCAGGCTGCCGCACTCCCCTAATTTCTCCGTCAGCACCCGCTCGCGCGCCATGGCGTAGGACAGCTCCGGCGAGCGCTGGAGCTGCGCGGTAATTTCCCGCTGCGTGTCCGGATCGAGTATTTCCCGGGCAAGCATTTGAAGCGTTTCCACGTCGCCGCTCTCGCTGCCGAAGCTCAGGTGCGTACAGCCGACGGCGGCGAGCAGCGAGACCGCACCCATAGCAAAGCCCTCAGCGGAAGAGAGGCACCACGGCAGCGGAAGCTCAAGCACAAGGTCGGCTCCCGCGCGACAGGCAGCCTCAGCGCGGGCAAATTTGGAAAACACCGCCGCCTCCCCGCGCTGGACGAAGTCTCCGGACATCACGCACACGGTCAACGTGTCCTCACCTAATGCGCGGCAAGTCTCGGCGAGCTGGTACAAATGCCCGCTGTGGAAGGGGTTATATTCACATACGATACCGGCTATGTTCATTTGAAAGTCTCCGAATAAAAATATCTTGATTTTTCACGCAAATGTATTAGAATAGTTGTTGATGCTATTTTATCTAATTCAGGCAGGATTTACAATAGAAAGGAAAATAAATAATGAAGATCCTTGTTATCAATGCCGGCAGCTCCTCTCTCAAATATCAGCTGATCGACATGGAGACCGAAAAGGTCATGGCCAAGGGCCTGTGCGAGCGCATCGGCATTGACGGTCATCTCAAGCACACCCCGCTGGTCGGCGACAAGAAGGTTTTTGAAGCGGATATCCCCATGCCCACCCATGCCG
>CAKTKV010000120.1 GCA_934572355.1 uncultured Oscillospiraceae bacterium | reverse complement strand
TCGAAGAACATGACTATGGCAAGGCAGGTATCAATGTACCTGATGCGCTCGCTGACCGGGCTTTCGCTCAAGGATATAGGCACGCACTATGAGGACAGGAACCATGCAACGGTCCTGAGCTCCATAAGAAAGGTCGAGCAGCTGCTGAAAAACGACCCGTCGATGGCCGGAACGGTCAGAGATATTACGTCAAATATCAACTCTGTTTGATTTCAGCATAGGTGGAAGTTTTCGTAAAAACGGTGTTGAAAAGTTGATAGAAGAGTGTTGAGAAAATTTGTGTGGGGAAGCTGTGTTAAAAGAGAGAAAAGTTTCCACAGAAAATGGCACAGGAGAAGTTCCCTGAAATCAAGGCTTTGAGGTTGTTTTCCACAATCCACAGCGCCTACTACTAAAGCTACTTAAAATATAGATTTATTTATTGATAAAAAAGAAAGAAGATTTTGTTTCATCTGTAAGGAGGAGCCGAAATGAAATTCACATGCGAAAAATATCTGCTTCAGTCCGCGTGCACAATAGCATCAAGAGCAGCCGCAGGCAAGAGCCCCATACCGGCTCTGGAGGGACTGCTGATAAAGGCGGACGATAAGATAACTATAACAGGCTACGACCTGAAGAAGGGAATATATACCGGCATTGAGGCGGACGTCGCAGAACGCGGCTCGATAGTCGTCGGGGCGCGGCTCTTCGGTGAAATGATACGCCGCATGCCGGATGGGATAGTTTCCGTCACGGTTGACGAGAAGGACAATGTCAATATCAAATGCGGCAAGAGCGAGTATAACATCATCGGCATAAGCCCGGATGATTACCCCGAAATGCCGAAGTTCGACGCGGTGAATAATATTTCTCTCCCGCAGAACATCCTCAAGAGCATGATAAACCAGACAATTTTTGCTGTGTCGACTGACGATATAAGACCGATATACACCGGCACGCTGTTTGAAATAGAGGGAGACGAGCTGACGCTTGTTTCGGTAGACGGTTACAGACTCGCAAAGCGGACGGAGAAGCTTGAGAGCTCCAAGCTTGAAAATTGCAGCTTCGTCGTGCCCGGCTCGACGCTCTCGGACGTTGAGAAGATATGCGCGGACGAGGATGCGCCGGTATCGATATCGGTCGGCGAGAAGCATATATCCTTCGCGATAGGCGACACGGTCGTCGTATCAAGAAGGCTCGAAGGCGAGTTTCTTAATTATCGCCGCTCGATACCGGAGAGCTTCAAGTATGAGCTCAAGGTCGACAGAGGGGAGCTTATGTCGGTCATCGACCGCGTGTCCCTGATCGTCAGCGAGAAGAACACGAGCCCCGTGAGGATCACCTTCAACGACGGCAGCATCGACTGCGTGTGCGTAACTCCGATAGGCCGCGCGGACGACGTCTGCACCTGCGACGGAAACGGCGAGGGGCTCATGGTCGGCTTCAACGACAGGTACCTCAAGGATGCGCTCAAGGCAGCTGGCAAGGATGAGCTTTTTGTGTGCGTGAATACGGCGTCCTCCCCCTGCGTCATTAAGGCGGCAGATGGGACGGAGAACTTCACCTATATGGTGCTGCCGGTAAGATTACACGCATAAGGTTGGAAAAAGCAAAAAATGGAAAAAATAGCTATAGATACAGAATTTATAAAGCTGGATTCGCTGCTTAAATTCGCGGCGGCAGTCGGCACCGGCGGCGAAGCAAAGTTCGTCATAAATGAGGGGCTTGTGTTTGTAAACGGCGAGGTCTGCACCCAGCGCGGAAAGAAGCTGCATCCCGGCGATAAGGTAGATTTTCAGGGGATGAGCTTTGAAGTGGTCAAGGAATGATAATCAGAAAGATCGCGCTCAACGGCTTTCGCAATTATGAATTTGAGACTGTTGAGTTCGCGCCGGGGACGAATGTGATATCCGGCCAGAACGCGCAGGGAAAGACAAATCTGCTGGAAGCGGTATATATGCTCTCCTGCGGCAGGAGCTTCCGCACGCGCTTTGACCGCGAGCTTGTCGGCTTCGGGTATTCTGGCGCGGATATACTGGCGGACGTTTACAGCCATGAGCGGGAGCAGACGATAAATATCCAGCTGCGCCACGGTCAGGGAAAAAAGATACTCGTAAACGGCGTGAAAAAAACAGCGGGCGAGCTTGCCGACACGGTGAACACGGTGCTGTTCTGCCCGGACGACCTGAACCTCATAAAGGACGGCGCGGCTGTGCGGCGGAGACTCCTCGACAACGCGATAAGCCAGATACGTCCGAGGTACGCGGAGTACCTTTCGGAGTTCAACCGCCTGTATGAGCACAAGACGCGCATACTCAAGGACTGGCGCGATAAGCCATCGCTGCTGGAGACGCTGGACGAGTTTTCCGACGGCATGTGCCGCGCGTCGGCGCAGCTCATACGCTACAGAGCGGCGTTTTCCGCAAGACTCAATCAAGCAGCGGCACCGATACACAGGGATTTTTCAAACTCCCTTGAGGAGCTGGAGATAAAATACAAGACCGTCAGTACCGTGAAGGATCCATTCGCGAGCGCAAGGGAGATATATTACGATATCTGCGAGCACCAGGAGAAGCACCGTCAGGCGGAGCTTGAGAGCGCACAGTGTCTCACCGGCGCGCATAAGGACGATTTAGAGATATTCATAAACGGCACTGCCGCGAGAAGCTTTGCCTCTCAGGGGCAGACGAGGACGGCGGCGCTGTCGATAAAGCTTGCCGAGCGCGAGATATTCTTAGCCGAGACCAGGGAGTACCCGGTGCTGCTGCTCGACGATGTGCTCTCAGAGCTTGACACGAAGCGGCAGGAGTTCGTGCTCAACCGCATAGGCGGCGGGCAGACGCTTATAAGCTGCTGCGAGGACGAGGGCATTTCTAAGCGCACCGGCGGCAGAGTGCTGTTCATAAGCGGTGGAAGGATAAGCTGATGTACCTGCACCTCGGAAAAGGTAAGATCGTGAGCACGGAGGATATCGTCGGGATATTCGATCTGGACATTACGAGTCAGTCGCACTTGACGAGAAAGTATCTGACGATGGCAGAGAAGGCCGGAGAGGTCGTGAACGCCAGTGAGGATATACCGAAGTCCTTTGTTGTGTGCCGGTCGGGGAACAAGAAAATACTTTATCTGAGCCAGATGGCTTCGGCGACGCTGCTGAAGCGCGCGGAGTCAGGGCTGTTGTAATAGTAAACGGCGGGGGCTGCCCCGCACGGAATGGAGAAACGTATGTCTGATAACATCAAAAATCAAGCGTCGGAATATGATGCTTCGCAGATCCAAGTTCTTGAAGGGCTTGAGGCCGTAAGAAAGCGCCCGGGTATGTATATAGGCTCGACCTCGCTGTCGGGTCTGCATCACCTTGTGTATGAGATCGTCGACAACTCCATCGACGAGGCTCTGGCGGGCTACTGCTCCGGCATCACCGTAACGATAGAAGAGGGCGACATTATCTGTGTGTGCGATAACGGCCGCGGCATCCCTGTTGACATTCAGGAGCAGACCGGCAAGAGCGCGCTTGAGGTCGTATTCACTGTGCTGCACGCGGGCGGCAAGTTCGGCGGCGGGGGCTACAAGGTCTCCGGCGGTCTGCACGGCGTCGGCGCGTCGGTCGTCAATGCCCTGTCAGAATGGCTCGAAGTGCAGGTACACAGGGACGGCAAAATATATCAGATGAAGTTCTCCCGCGGCGGCATCACCGAGAGCATAAACGTCGTCGGTACGACGGACAGAACCGGTACCACCGTGCGCTTTAAGCCCGACCCCGAGATGTTCGACGACACGGTCTACGACTATGAGACGCTGCACACATGGCTGCGCGAGCAGGCATTCTTAAACGGCGGCCTCACCATCGCGATGGAGGATAAGCGCGAGGGCAAGGAGCAGGCGGAGATAATGTGCTACGACGGCGGCATAAAGGAGTTTGTCGCATGGCTCAACCAGCACAAGACGCCGATACATCAGGACGTTATCTATCTCACCGGCAAAAAGGGCGACGCGATAGCCGAGATAGCTTTGCAGTATAACGACGGCTACAGCGAAAACCTTGTCTCCTTCGCGAACAACATACACACCCCTGAGGGCGGCATGCACGAGACGGGCTTCAAGACCGCGCTCACGAGAGTTATAAACGCCTACGGGCAGAAAAATAACATCATCAAGGGCGACGACAAGGTCTCCGGCGACGATGTGCGCGAGGGCATAGCGGCGGTCATATCCGTGAAGCTGCCCGAGGCGCAGTTTGAGGGACAGACCAAGCAGAAGCTCGGCAACGCCTATATAAGAACGCTTGTCGACTCGGTCGTAAACGATCAGCTGACGGTATATTTCGAGGAGCACCCCGCTGCTGCCAAAGCCATACTTGAAAAGGCAATGATGGCGAACCGCGCGCGCGAGGCCGCGAGAAAGGCCAAGGAGTCCGTCCGCCGCAAGACAGGGCTTGAGAGCGGGCAGATGCCCGATAAGCTCCAGGACTGCAACGAGCGCGACCCGTCACTGTGCGAGATATACATCGTAGAGGGCGACAGCGCCGCGGGCTCCGCGATACAGGGGCGCGACTCGCGCTTCCAGGCGATACTCGCCATGTGGGGCAAGATGCTCAACGTTGAGAAGGCGAGAGCCGATAAGATATACGGCAATGACAAGCTCTACCCGCTCATCGTCGCGCTCGGCGCGGGGATAGGCGACGAGTTCAATATCGAGAAGCTCAGATACCACAAGATCATTATCATGGCCGATGCCGATGTTGACGGCTCGCATATCCGCACGCTGCTGCTGACCTTCTTCTTCCGCTACATGCGCCCGCTCATCGAGCACGGCTATGTCTACTCCGCGGTGCCGCCGCTCTATAAGCT
>CAKTKV010000119.1 GCA_934572355.1 uncultured Oscillospiraceae bacterium | reverse complement strand
GCAACGATCCTGCCGTGCGGCAGTTCTTCATTTTCCGCGAGCCGTTCACGCCGGAGATGCACCGCAATTGGCTGCGGACAAAGGTCGAGACGGGAAAGGTCATCCAGTATATCATTGTCGATAACTCGGACGGCAAGAGCGTCGGCAGCGTCTATTTCCGGGATGTCGACCCGGTGAACGACAGCGCGGAATACGGTATCTTCATCGGTGAGGCCAGCGCCCGTCACCGCGGCATCGGCACGGCCACAGCCCGCCTGTTCACAGATTTCGGGCTCAATACGCTGCGTCTGCACAGGATCAGTCTGCGCGTCATCGGCGGAAACGACGTCGCCCGCCGCAGCTACGAAAACGCCGGTTTTGTGACTGAGGGCGTTTTCCGTGATATGGTCAAGCTCGACGGAGAGTTTCGCGACGTCGTGTTCATGTCCATACTTTCGGAAAGGAGCGGCAAATGAAAAAGGTGTCTTTTGTGATCCCGTGCTATCGCTCTGCGAACACGATAGGCATTGTCGTTGACGAGATACGCGATACTATGCCCACGCTCCCCGAGTATGATTATGAGATCATTCTGGTCAACGACTGCTCCCCTGATAATACCTTCGATGTCATCTCCGCGCTCGCGCGCTCCGACAGCCGCATCACCGCCGTCGATCTCGCAAAGAACTTCGGCCAGCACGCGGCGCTCATGTCGGGCATAAGCCACAGCACGGGGGACTTTGTCGTCTGCCTTGACGACGACGGCCAGACCCCGGCAAACGAGGTCGGCAAGCTCCTCGCTCGCCTTGAGCTGGACGACTGCGACGTTGCCATGGCCTCATATGAGCACAAGCAGCACTCGGCCTTCCGCAATTTCGGCACGAAGCTCAATAACCGCATGACCGAGATCATGCTCGGCAAGCCCCGCGACCTGAGCATGACGAGCTATTTTGCGATAAAGCGCTTTATCGTCGATGAAATGCTCAAGTATAAAAACTGCTTCCCGTATCTGGATGGGCTCATCCTGCGCTGCACGCGCAGGATCCGCACCGTTCCGGTGCAGCACCGCGCGCGCATGGAGGGTTCCTCCGGCTATACTCTCGGCAAGCTCTTTGCGCTGTGGATGGATGGCTTCACGGCCTTTTCCGTCAAGCCCCTGAGACTCGCGAGCATACTCGGCGCGCTCACCGCGTTCGCCGGGTTTATCTATACTATCGTCATTATAATCAAGCACTTCATTTACAGTGACATTCCCATGGGCTGGAGCTCCACCATGGCTCTCCAGCTGATCCTCGGCGGCGTGATCCTGCTGGTTCTCGGTCTCGCCGGCGAGTATATCGGGCGCATTTATATGTGCATCAACGCCGCGCCACAGTATGTGGAGCGCAGCGTGATACGCCGCGGGGACGGCGAATAAAACCGGAGGGTACTCATGGATAAGACGGATTCGATACTGATACTCGGCGCCGGGATCTATCAGGTCCCGCTGATAAAGAAAGCTCAGGAGCTGGGGCTGCGCGCGATAATAACGAGCATCCCCGGCAACTATCCGGGCTTTGCCGCCGCCGATAAGGTCTATTATGCGAACACCACCGACAAGGAAGCGGTGCTCGACATCGCCCGCTCCGAGCACGTCGCCGCTGTGACCACGACCGGTACCGACGTCGCCGTCTCCTCCATCGGGTATGTCTGCCGCAGGCTTGGTCTGTGCGGGATAAGCGAACAGACCGCGCGTGTGCTCACCGATAAGGCGCTCATGAAGGAAGCCTTCGTAAAGGGCGGCGTGACAACGGCGGAGTTCCGCCGGGTGGAGAGCTATGATGAAGCCGTCGCCGCAGCTGAAGAGCTCGGCCTGCCGGTCATGCTCAAGATCGTCGACAAGTCCGGCAGCAGAGGGATAACCAAAATAACCGATCTCTCCCGTATGCGTGAGGCATATGATTACGCCCTCGCCGCTACGGACGCAGATCACATGGTCGTCGAGCGCTTTGTCGACGGCAGGGAGGTCGGCATCGACGCACTCGTACAGAACGGCAGGCTCCTGCTGATGCTGCCGCACGAGAAATATGTCTATCACTCCGGGCACACCGGCATCCCCATCGGCCACTTCTGCCCGATGGAGGTCTCCCCGCGCCTGCATGAAAACATGCTGCATGAGACCGAAAAGATAATTCGCGCCACCGGCATGGATAACTGTGCGATAAATATCGACGCGATGATCCTCCCCGATGAGAGCGTCAGCATTATCGAAGCTGCCGGGCGCTGCGGCGCGACGGGTATCCCCGAGGTCATCAGCGGCTATACCGGGCGCGACTATTACGGCTGCATCATTGACGCCGCCCTTGGCCGCCCGATAGCGCCCTTTGACCTGACGCACGGCACGCCGACTGCCTCGCAGCTTCTCTACACCGAGCGCTCCGGCATCCTCCGTGAGATACGCTACCGCTTTGTCGGGCGCGAATACGTGAACGAAAACGCCGTTGTTCCCGGAAAAGGCAAGGTCGAAGTGAGCTTTGCCCCGGGTGATGATATCGACGCTTTCCGCAACGGTACGGACAGGATCGGTCAGGCTATCTTTCAGGCCGCGTCAAACGATGAGCTTCAGGCCGCAGTCAAGGCTTTCAGAGAAAGTCTCCGCGTGGAGGTCTGCTGATGAGATTCGACGAGCTTGTCACCCCCTGCTACATAATCAACGACGAAGAGTACACCCAAAACATCACGCGCTTCAAAGCAGAGTTTGAGAGCCGCTGGAGCGGGCGCGTGCTCTTCGGCTATTCCGTAAAAACTAACAACTTCCCCTATATGCTCAGGACCGCGCTTGCGCATGGCTTTCATGCCGAGGTCGTCTCCCCGGATGAATACGCCTTCGCGCTGCGCTGCGGCTGCCGTGAGGATAATATCATCTATAACGGCCCGCAGAAGCGCGACACCGTCATTTCCGCCTGTGCCGCCGGGAGCATCGTGAACCTTGATAATCTTGAGGAGGTCGAGCGTGTCTGCGCCGCGTTCCGGGACGGCGAAACGAAGCCCGCCGTCGGCCTTCGCGTGAACTATGACATTGAGCGCGACTGCCCCGGCGAGACTACCTGCGTTGGCATTCCCGGCCGCTTCGGGATATGCCTTGAAAACGGGGACTTCGAAAAGGCGCTCGCCATGCTGCGCGAGAGCGGCATAGAGCTTGCCGGGCTGCATCTGCACCAGAGCAGCAAGACGAGGAGCCTCGCGATCTACCGCAGCATCGCCGGGACAGCAGTGCGGATAGGCCGAAAGTTCGGCTTGTCCGAGCTTAAATATGTCGACATCGGCGGCGGCTTCTTCGGCGGCAGCTTCTTCCCCGGAAAGCCCACATACTCCGAGTATGCCGAGACCGTGTGCGGTACGCTGCGCGGGTTTTACGATCCCGAGAAAACCGCTCTCATCCTCGAGCCGGGCGCGGCGATCCTCGCAACATCGATGGATTATCTCACAAGCGTCCTCAACATCCGCGAGGTCAGAGGGCACCGGATCGTGACCGTGGACGGCAGCGTCGTCCACATCAATCCCTTTATGAACCCGCACCCCACGCCGTTTACGATGATAAAACCCGGTGCTGAGAGCACGGAAGAGCAGATAATTGGCGGCAGCACCTGCATGGAGCTTGACCGCTTCTATCCGCGCGATATGAAAAACCTTGCGCGGCATGACAGCAAATTCCTGTTCCACTGCTGCGGCGCTTATATGTCGACGCATAACAGCTGCTTCATAAACGCCGCGCCCAACATCTATCTCAAGCGCGGTGAGGAATATACTCTCCTGCGCAAAAAAAGCATCGACAGTCTCTTTCCCAAAGAATCTGAAATATAGAGGACAAATGTCTTGAAAAAGAGTATCTCTCTGCGTTATATTGTGCTGCTTCAGGCGGCGGTGATACTGTACACCTGCACAGATATTGCCGCGAAGCTTGCCAGCCGCTATCCTTTTTTGTCCATGGGCTTTCTGCTCTGCTACGGCGTCGAAATTCTCATTCTCGGCGTCTACGCTATCTGCTGGCAGCAGATAATAAAGAAGGTCGATATCTCCGTTGCCTACTCCAACCGCGCCTCGGCCATCTTCTGGTCGACGCTGTGGGCCGCCGCGGTGTTCCATGAGCATATCTCGGTTCAGAATATTATCGGCATCATCGTTATTTTTGCCGGGATATGGATGGTGAACAGAGATGCTTGAACATTGGCTCGCGCTCTTCGGCGCTGTGCTGCTCTCGTCCGTTTCGCAGATGCTTCTCAAGAAGTCGGCGGGGAAGGAGCACAACAGCGTCATTTTCGAATACCTGAACCCGTGGGTCATCAGCGGCTATTTTCTGCTTGCCGCCTCGACGATCTGCGTGATCTTCGCCTTCAAGGGCGTTGACTTCAAAAACGGCCCCGTGATAGAATCGCTTGGATTCCCGCTGGTGATGATCCTCGGCAGGATATTCTACGGCGAGAAGCTGACGAAGGACAAGCTTATCGGCATGGGGCTGATAATGCTCGGCGTTGTGATATACTATATATAATATAAAGAAACAGAGTGAGATAAATGAGCAAAGTATCCTTTGTCATCCCGTGCTACCGCTCGGCAAAGACGATCGGTGGCGTTGTGAACGAGATAGAGAGCGCCATGGCGCAGCTTGCCTACGAGTATGAGATCGTCCTCGTGAACGACTCCTCGCCGGATGATACCTTCGCGGTCATTTCCGCGCTCGCCGAGGCGGACGGGCATATTACCGCCATTGACCTTGCCAAGAACTTCGGGCAGCACGCGGCGCTGATGTGCGGCATCAGGCACAGCAGCGGGGATGTTCTCGTCTGCCTTGATGACGACGGTCAGACCCCGGCGGACGAGGTCGGCAAGCTCCTCGAGAAGATCGACGCGGGCTATGACGTCGCAGTTGAA
>CAKTKV010000118.1 GCA_934572355.1 uncultured Oscillospiraceae bacterium | reverse complement strand
GCGACGGGGTCAGCCCGAGCTGGTGACCAAGCTCGAAGGACGAAATACGGCTGATGCCGTTTTCGGTAAGCTCATCCAGCTTGCGGAGGTAGCGGGGCAGACGCCGAATAACATTATTTGAAACCTTGAGTCTCTTCACGTGATTTTTCTCCTTACTGATGCCTGAAGATTATACAGAATCTTAGCTCATTATATATGTCTTGATTCTAACACACGAAAAACGCAATATCAAGTGAAAAACTATCCAAAAAGTATACTTTGTTGGAAATAAAAGACGGACACGGTGCACTGTTTACGCGCACCGTGTCCGTAATTTTCAATTTACCGTGTCACTGCACGGGGCGCGGGGTCTCCTGCGCTGCAGGAGATGCTTCCGGCGACGGAGCCGCTTCGGTAAGCACGAAGGGCTTTATGAAGTCCTCGAACTCCTTGATGCTACACTCGGCACGGAAGACCAGCTCGCCGCCGTCATCGGAGAAGACCACCCAATAGATGTCCTCACCGAAGACGCAGACGGACATGAAGTCCTCCTCTTGCTCCTTACACTGCGGGAACATGATCTCATACACAAGATCGGGATCCTGCTCCGGGAGCGCATCTTCCACTACGGCAGCGGAGGGAGCGGGGCTGGGCAGAACGGATTCTGCCGGCTTCTCGGGCTTCGCGGACTCTGCAGGCTTTGCAGATTCGCTCGGCGCGGGGCTTGCGTCAGTCCCCTGAAGGACACGCATAAGCTCGCCACGCTTGGCGGCGCTCTTTACCTCGGCGAAGATGACCTTGCCGCTGTCAGCCGCAGCTGCCGCTTCGGGTTCATCCATCGACTGAATGGCGGCACCGATATCCTCCGCCGGAGCAGAGTTGGCGGGAGCGTCCTCAGCCGGGACATCGACGACAGCGGGCGCATTGTTCAAGAAGAAGGATCTGAACCTGCCGACGGGCTCTTCAGATTCCTCAGGCTCGGCGGATACTGCCGCGGGAGCGGCAGGAGCGGAACTCGCCTCCGGGACGGACTGAGCCGAAGTGTCCGGTGCGGCAGTCGCAACCGGCGTGGGTGCCGGTGTCGGCACCGCGTGGGGCGTCTCGGTCTCCACTGCGGGCGGAGCCTGAGTGGGGATCGCCGCGGGAGCTGCACTAGGCGCGGACGGCGCGGGACGGCTTTCGGAATTGTCGGCGACGGAGCCGCCGCTGTATTTATCGTCTGCACTGCCGCTGCTCTGAACCTCGGGAGAAGCAGCGGGAGCGGCAGTCACGTCGGGAGCCTGAGCCTTCGGTGCGGCACCTGCTGCGCTCGGCGGTATCGCCGGGGTGGGCTGCGGTGTCGCGGCGGCAGTGGCCACGGGTGCAGCCGCGGCTGCGGCCTCGCTCTCGCTCATGGCGGAGGTATCGTTCATCTTTTCATTCAGCATGCCCTTTGCCGCGAAGATTACAACGGCGGCACAGGCCGCGGCTGCGACAACGTTTCTGAAGGGCTTCGGTATCGCGAAGCGCCGTCTCTCTTTAATGTTCTGCTGCTTTATGGCGCTGCGGCGGATATCCGCCATAATATTTTCATGCAGACCCTCGGGGAGAGGCTCCGTGTCCTGCCCGATGATCTCGGACAGATTTGAGAAAACGGCGTACATGGTGTTGCACTGAGAGCAATGCTCCATGTGCGCGGAAAGGGCAGCGCGTTCTGATTTTGCCAGCTCCTCATCAGCCATCCTGCTGATGAGCTCCTGATATCGTTCGCACTCTGTCATTGACTCTCACCGCCTTTCATTTTCCCAGACGATGAAAAATCAGAAATGTTCCCGTCGTCGATCAAAAAAGTGCAGAGTCTTTTTCTGGCTCTGAATATTCTGGATTTGACTGTGCCGACCTCAAGGCTGAGCGCCTGAGCTATCTCGTCATAGCTCAGCCCCTGTATCTCCCGCAGCAGCAGTATCTGCCGGTAATCCGGCGGGAGCGAATCGAGCCCGCGGCGCACACTGTCACGCGTGAGCTTCCGGTCGAGCAGCAGCTCGGGCGACTGGCTCTCATCGGCCACGTCGAGCTGCGCATCCTCGCCGTCGTCATCCTCGACGGACAGCGAGACGGTCGGCCTGCGGTTTTTGCTGCGCAGGAAATCAAGGCAGACGTTTGAAACGATCCTGTACAGCCAGACGGAGAACTTGCTGTCGCCGCGGAAGGACTGCAGGGAATTGTAGGCCTTGATGAAGGCCTCCTGGGTCATGTCGGCCGCGTCCTCACTGTTGCCCGTCATGCGCAGGGCTATGTTGTATACGTTTTTTTCATACTCAAGTACGAGCGTTTCAAAGGCGTTGGCGTCCCCGCCGAGCACCTTGCGTACTATGGCCGCTTCCTGTTCCCGTGTCAAGCTGTCACCTCCCCGGTGTCAGGTCAGATCATGTTTTATCCCTATCGCGATCTTTCTTATATCTTCCAGAGTATCGACATGTACGAGCTGCTGCTTATAGTAGCCCGAATGTGCCACGCCGTGCAGGTACCACGGCAGCTGGTGGCGTGCCTCCATGCAGGCGCTGCGCTCACCGGCGACGGCGGCAAGCTCCTCGATCTGCGCGACCGCCATGTCTATCCGCTCGCTGAGGGGCGGCAGCGGCGGGATGTCCTCACCGTCTATCGCAGCCTGCCCCTGCCGGAACAGCCATGGATTGCCGAAGCTGCCGCGGCCTATCATCGCAAGCTCACAGCCGGTGTAGCGCAGGATATGCGCCGCGTCCTCGGGCGCGAAGATATCGCCGTTTGCGATGACCGGGATGCTCACGGCCTTGCGCACCTCGCGGATAATGTCCCAGTCCGCGCGCCCGGCGTACATCTGCGCGCGCGTCCTGCCGTGTACGGCGACAGCGGCTGCGCCGCTGCCCTCGCACATGCGCGCAAAGTCCACGGCGTTGACGCTGCCGTTGTCCCAGCCCTTGCGGAACTTCACCGTGACGGGGCAGCCCGCGCTCTTTACGACGCTCCTGATTATTTCCTCTGCAAGCTCCGGTGTGCGCATGAGCGCGGAGCCGTCGCCTGATTTGACGACCTTGCCGACCGGGCAGCCCATATTGATATCGATGATATCCGCCCCGGATATCTCGCGCGCCATGACCGCGGCCTCGGCCATCACGTCCGGTTCATGGCCGAATATCTGCGCGGCGCAGGGGTGCTCGTCCTCCGGGATATAGAGCAGAGCTTTTGTCTTTTCGTCCTTATATACCAGCGCTTTGGCGCTTACCATCTCGGTAGTTGTGAGCGCCGCGCCGAGACCGCGGCAGACGCGGCGGAAGGCAAAGTCCGTCACTCCCGCCATCGGCGCGAGAGTCAGGTTCCCGCACAGCTCGATATCGCCTATCTTCACCATGACATGTCAAGCCCAACCGGGCAGTGATCCGAGCCGGTGATCTCAGGCAGGATATACGCGTCCTTTATGTTATCGCGCAGCCGGTCGGACACGACAAAGTAGTCGATGCGCCAGCCGACATTGCGCTCCCTTGCCGCGGCACGGTAGCTCCACCATGAGTATGCGTCGCGCCGGTCGGGGTAGAGGTAGCGGAAGCTGTCGGTAAAGCCCGCGGATAAAAGCTCGGTGAACTTCGCGCGCTCCTCGTCCGAGAAGCCGGGGTTGCCGACGTTTGCCTTGGCGTTCTTGAGGTCTATCTCCTCATGCGCGACGTTCATGTCCCCGCAGACGATGATGGGTTTCAGTTTATCCAGAGAGCAGAGATATTCTCTGAAAGCATCCTCCCAGCTCATGCGGTAATCAAGGCGCTTGAGCCCGTCCTGCGCGTTCGGCGTGTAGACGCAGACAAGGTAGAAGTCCTCATATTCAAGCGTTATCGTGCGCCCCTCGGCGCCGTGCTCCTCAATGCCGATGTTATAGGAGACGGAGAGGGGAGTGTGCTTTGTGAATATTGCGGTGCCGGAGTAGCCCTTCTTTTCGGCGTAGCACCAGTAGCTCTCATAGCCGGGAAAGTCGATATCGATCTGACCCTCCTGAAGCTTCGTCTCCTGAATGCAGAAGAAGTCTGCGTTCAGGCTCAGAAAGATATCGTCAAAGCCCTTTTTCCGGACTGCGCGCAGTCCGTTAACGTTCCATGAAATAAATCTCATTCATGCTTCTCCCCGGCGTTTGAGTTCATGCTGTCCTCATAGCCGTGCGCGTCGGTCAGCGCCGCCTTGTACATGCGCGGCGCGGGGCCTGCGGCCATGCCCTTGGTCGCTTCCGTCTTCACCGCGACGACGCGGTTTATCGGGAATCCCTGCGCATGGAACTTCGCCTCATAATCCGTCATGACGCCGACGGGGCCGTTCGCGTGCAGGTCATTGGTCTTTTCCGACAGCGCCCAGCCCTCGTTTTCAAACTGCTCGAGCGACCAGCTGAAGAGCGGAGTATTGTCGGTCTTGAAATGTATCTCGCCGCCGAGCGGGAGCACGTCCGCGTAGAGACGCAGGAAGCCCGGAAAGGTCAGGCGGTGCTTTGCATCGCGGCTCTTCGGCCACGGGTCGCAGAAGTTTATGTATATGCGCGCGGCCTCACCCGGGGCGAACATCTCGGCGAGCTTGATAGCGTCGCCGTCGATGAAGCGGACGTTCTTTATGCCGCGTTCGCGTACGCGCTCCATCGCGAGGATCATCGCGTCGGGCACCTTTTCCATTGCTATATATAATGTATCGGGCATCAGCTCCGCAGTGTCCGCCGTGAAGCGGCCCTTGCCGCAGCCGAGCTCGAGATAGAGCCTGTCATAGCCGGGGAAGCTCTCCAGCCATTTCCCACGCAGCGCGGCGGGATCGTCTATAAGATATTCTGCGCACTTTTCCATACGCGGGCCGAGATTCGACCGCTTTCTCATCCTCAAAAGAATCACACTCCTGTTCAAAAGAATACCACAACGGAAATAAAACATCAATCTATAAAAGCTGAAGTTG
>CAKTKV010000117.1 GCA_934572355.1 uncultured Oscillospiraceae bacterium | reverse complement strand
GTATAGCACCTTGTCTTATCGCTGTCAAAGCTTTTTAGCGGACAGTCCTGTTTTGATTTTCACATTATATTATATGCACAAAGCTGCCGGACTTTCGGGCTTGTTTATGGGTCAATACAGGAAAGTGTAAATTTACTCTTGCAAAATTAAACTTTCGGTTGTATTATAAATGCAGAAAGGGAGTAATTCAAAAACCTGACCAAAATCGCGGCTCCCTTTTTGTTGATTTTTAGGAGGTACCAGTATGAAAAAAGTTATTGCTCTTTTGCTTGCACTTGTTATGGTATTCGCGCTGTGCGCCTGCGGCAATTCCGCCCCGGCTTCTTCCGACGGCAGCGTCCCCGCAGCTGACAGCAGCGCAAAGAAGGAAGCGCTCACCTTCACCACCGGCGGTGAAGCGGGCACCTATTATGCTTTCGGCAGCGTGCTTGCCCAGTACGTTTCCAATAACAGCGACCTGAGCGTTACCGCAATCACCGGCAACGGCTCCAAGGCAAACGTTGAAGATCTCGACGCCGGCGATGTACAGCTTGGCTTCTGCCAGTCCGACGTTATGAGCTACGCCTATGATGGCACCAACCTCTTCGCCGATACCGGCGCTGTCGGCAGCTTCTCCGTCGCAGCCGCGCTCTACATGGAGCAGGTACAGATCGTCACCATGAACCCCGATATCAAGACCGTTGCCGACCTCAAGGGCAAGATCGTCTCCATCGGTGCTCAGGGCTCCGGTGTTTACTTCAACGCCATTGACGTTCTCGGCGCATACGGCATGACCGAGGCCGACATCACTCCCGTTTACCAGAGCTTCGGCGACAGCGCCGAGAGCCTGAAGGATAAGAAGATCGACGCGGCCTTCATCGTCGCCGGCGCTCCCACCACCGCCATCGTCGACCTGTCCACCAGTGCTCAGGTCTACCTCGTCAGCATCGATGACGAGCACATGGATAAGCTCCTCT
This sequence comes from uncultured Oscillospiraceae bacterium, assembly GCA_934572355.1. Classification (GTDB taxonomy): domain Bacteria; phylum Bacillota; class Clostridia; order Oscillospirales; family Oscillospiraceae; genus Limivicinus. Next base: position 3,956 of record CAKTKV010000117.1, on the reverse strand, counting down.
CCAGCAGCCCCTACTACTCCGCTTACACCATCGCCGCTGACGTCTACGGCACTCCTGAGGATGTCCAGACCGTCGCAGTCGCAGCAGTTGTCCTCGTCCGTGACGATGTCTCCGATGACGCAGTGTATACCTTTGTGTCCACCATCTTCGACAACATCGACGCTATCTCTGAGCAGCACGGCAAGGGCGCTGAGCTGAGCCTCGAGTTTGCTTCCTCCATGACCAGCGTGCCTTATCACCCCGGCGCTGCGAAGTACTTCGCAGAGAAGGGCTTCGAGGTCGCAACCAAGTAAGCTTTACCCACAGCACTACATAGACAAATGCGCTGGAGCCTCAGCAATGGGACTCCGGCGTATAAGGTTTATCCGCCTCCCTTTATGAGCTTGCAAATTTGCGGTTTCTTTACGCCGGAGCGGCTTTCTTAACTTGCGCTTTGGTCGTTCTTCAGTCATGATATATTGGGAAGTTATTAAATATTGAACGGAAAGGGGCATACATAATGCCAAGCAAGAATCATTTTCACATCCGAACGGCAGACGAAGTCGTCGATACCAGCGTAGATATTGAGGTCGACGTGGGCACGGCTGCGGATGTTGAAGCCGTCATGCGTAAGTACGACCGCGAATCCAACACGCGCACATGGGAGGGTACTCCGGGAATAGTTGTCCGTGTCATCATGGTCATTTTCTCGCTGTACTGCATCTGGTCTACGCTCTTCAGCGTCGCGGCTATTGAGAAGCGCCTCACCGCGTTCATCGGCTGCGTCATCATCATGGGCTACGTGACCTACCCCGCATCGAAGCACCATGTCCGCCATAACTACATTCCGTGGTTTGACTATGTGCTTATGATAGTCGGCGCCGCGAGCTTCTTCTATTACTGCTTCGCCTATGACTCTCTCGTCATGGTCCTGACCAGCGCATCGAAGATCACACCGTTCCAGATCGCCGTCGGCATCATCGGCGTCCTCTGCCTGATGGAGCTGTGCCGCCGCTGCGTCGGTGTGCCGATCCTCTGCGTCGCCGCCGCGCTGATAATCTACACCTTTGCAATCGGCACCCCGCTCAAGCGCGTGCTCTATACCCTGTTCTATACCACCAGCGGCGTCATGGGCACTCCTATCCAGGTCTGCGCAAAGTACATCGTTGTGTTCATCATCTTCGGCGCGTTCCTTGAGCGCACCGGTATCGCGGCTTTCTTTATAGACCTTGCAAACTCCCTCGTCGGCCGCTTCTCCGGCGGCCCGGCTAAGGTCGCGGTCATCTCCTCCGCGCTGTGCGGCATGGTCTCCGGCTCCTCTGTCGGCAATACCGTCACCACCGGCTCCGTCACCATCCCGATGATGAAGAAGACCGGCTATAAGCCCGAGTTTGCAGGCGCTGTCGAGGCCTCGGCCTCCACCGGCGGCCAGATAATGCCGCCTATCATGGGCGCTGCCGCGTTCCTTATGGCCGAGTACATGAACGTCACCTACGGCGAGGTCGCGCTGCGCGCCATCCTCCCGGCCGTGCTGTACTTCACCGGTATATTCATCGCCGTTCACCTTGAGGCGAAGAAGCTCCGCCTGAGCGGCATCCCCAAGGAAGAGCTGCCTGTTATGAGCAAGCTCATCAGGAAGATATATCTGCTCCTCCCGCTGGTCGTGCTCGTATGGCTCGTCACCACCAACACCCGCACCATGCAGTTTTCCGCGACCGTCGCGATCCTCGTCGCCATCGTCGTGAGCCTTTTCGACAAGGACAACCGCATCACCCCCGCCAAGATATTTGAGGCTCTCGAAGCCGGCGGCAAGGGCACCATCACCGTCGCCGTCGCCTGCTGCATGGCGGGCATCATCGCCGGCTGCATCACCGCAACCGGCCTTGCCTCCAAGCTCATCAGCGCCGTCGTGTCCATCAGCAATCAGGTCTCCTTCGTGAACCCCCAGTTCATTGCGATGTTCCTCACGATGATCTGCTGCATCATCCTTGGCATGGGCGTGCCGACCACCGCTAACTACTGCATCATGGCCTCCACCTGCGCTCCCATCCTCATCACCATGGGCGTACCCAAGATCTGCGCGCACTTCTTCGTGTTCTACTTCGGCATCGTCGCGGACATCACCCCGCCCGTTGCGCTGGCAGCTTACGCCGGCTCCGCGATAGCAAAGTCGAACCCGATGAAGACCGGCATCAACGCAACGAAGCTTGCTATCGGCGCATTCATCGTGCCGTACATCTTCTGCCTGAACCCGGCAATGCTGCTCATTGACGTTACGGCGTTCGGCATAATCCAGATCGTCATAACCTCTCTCGTCGGCATCTTCGGCGTCGCCGCGGCAATGAACGGCTTCCTGTTCAAGAAGCTCGAATGGCCGTGCAGAGTGCTTATCTGCATAGGCGGTCTGCTGATGATGGATCCGACCGCGATCACTGACGTTATCGGCATCGTGCTCTTCGCGGCAGTCTTCGCATGGCAATACTTCGGCGCAAAGAAAGAGCGCGCCGCTGCCTGAGTTTAAATACTGAAAATATTGAAAGTGAAAATCGGAGTCCGGCAAATATGCCGAACTCCGGTTTTATTATCTTCCTGATTTTCTCACACAAGATACACCCTGTGGCAGCTGCCCGCGCCGAATACGTTCTCCATCGCGGTCTTGTATTCTGCGAAGTATTCATCCGGCATGAGCGCCTGCACACAGCCGGCGAAGCCGCCGCCGTGGACGCGCCACGCGCCCTTCCCGCTAAGCAGCTTCTTTGAAAGCTCAAGCCCCTGCGCAAGCTTGGTATCTCCGGTGGCGCTGGTAATAATATTATTGAGCAGCTCCTCCGAGCTGCGGCCCGATTCGTTCATCAGGCGCATGTATTCCGCTCCGTCCCCAGCGACGAGCGCGTCACGCATTCTCGGGACGCGGTCATTCTCATCGAAGAAGTGCATCGCGCGGCGCACCGGACGATCCGAGGGATCCCAGCCCTTGCCGCGGAACTCCGCCGGGTCGACATCCGCAAGCACACCCTTGTCGAAAAGATTCGCGATATAGACCATGTCACCCGGGATGCGGGCATATGAGGTGTCAAGCCCCGCATGGCTGCCGCCCGTATCGGTCAGGCACAGCGTCAGCCCCATGGAGCTGAAATCGGCCTTTATCGGCGTCATCTCGCCGGTCTTGAAGTCAACATACAGCGTATGGCCGAGGGCGCACACGAGCTGGCTCATAAGGCCGCAGGGCTTGCCGAAATATCGGTTCTCCGCCTCCTGCCCGGCGCGGGCGATGACGACGGGGTCGACCTTGCCGTCATTGAACAGGGCACTCAGGGCGCTGCCTATGAGCACCGAGAAGGCCGCCGAAGAGCTGAGCCCCGCGCCGACCGGCAGCGTGGATTTGACAACGGCGTTAAACCCGCCGACCTTCAGCCCCAGCTCGGCAAACGCACTCACGACGCCGCGGACGAGTGCCTTGGGTGTGCCGAACTCGGTCGTTCTGACAAGCAGATGGTCGCAGCGGACATCAAAGCTCTTGAAGCCCTCCGACTGCACATGGATCATTTTGCTGCCGTTTGTCTCACAGACGGCGTATAAACCAAGGTCGATCGCCGAGGCGAGCACCCGCCCGTTCTGGTGATCGGTATGATTGCCGGCAAGCTCAGTCCTGCCTGGGATAAAGAACTCTTTTTTCATATATGTATACACCCTCGGTTCGCACATTTGCTCATTCTTTCCTGTATATCAGAATATACCAAATTTCACTTTAAGTCAATAAAAACAGTGTTATACCGTCCAAAGCAAGACAATTGTTTAACACTCCGTACAAATACCTTGCCTTATTTACGTGCAGAATATATAATAGGATTCAAGAGAAATTTTTACGACTTTTTTGCACCGTGGAGGTAAAATATGAAAAGCGCTAACGGCATCAATTTGACCATGCTCTGCGATTTCTATGAGCTGACTATGGGCAACGGCTACTTTGCCGACGG
>CAKTKV010000116.1 GCA_934572355.1 uncultured Oscillospiraceae bacterium | reverse complement strand
CAGATCAAGAAGGAAGTCAAGCGCTGCCTTGGCTGCGGCTGCGCGGTCATCGACGAGGATCTGTGCGTCGGCTGCGGTATTTGCACCACCAAGTGCAAGTTCGACGCGATCCACCTCGAGAAGACACTCGACAACCGCAATAAGCCTTACTATCAGACGCTCATGGTCGCCGTCGGCAACGCTCCCGCGACGCTCGGCAGGCTTGCCAAGAAAAAGCTTGGTCTGTAAATCATGCACGAGATAGGTATAGTCCGCAGCATGTGCAAAACCGTGCTCGACTACATGGAGAAAAATAACGTCGCAGCCATCAGCGAGATCGTCTGCGAGGTCGGCGAGCTGTCGCTCGTCATTCCGCAGTACGTTGAAGAGCTGTTCCCGCCCGTCGCCGAGGGGACGCCGCTTGAGGGCGCGAAGCTCATTCTTGAGACTGTCCCCGGTATGGCCGAGTGCGACGACTGTGACGAGATTTTCAATGTCATTGAGCATGAGGGCTATTGCCCGAACTGCGGAAGCTTTGAAAAAACGGTGCTCACGGGTAAGGATTTCACGATAAAGGAGATTCACATCCCGGAAGAAAACCAAAACACATAACTGATTTATCCGGCAGGAAATTCCTGCCGGATAATTTTTTGAAGGCACACTTGACTTTTTCAAACTACTGAGTGTAATTCAGTAGTGTAAAACCATGGCATGAAAGGAACTGGCTGTGAACAGTCAATATAAATTCTTATAATTAAAGCTGTCGGCGGCTTGGTTTACATAATCTTCAGTCAGTTTCAAATCCGGATTATTGCCGAAAGCATTCACCGAGACGTGCACAACAATGAAGGAGCTGTCAAGGTAGGCGTAGATATAAGCGTCCTCATCGCCCTGCGCGATGTACAGCTCCGTGCCGTCGGGTGCGGTGCGCGTGCGGGTGATGTACTTGGTATAATCCGTGACGATGGAGCCGATCTCATTCCCGGTGGCAAACTCGTCGCTGACGGTATTGCGGATATAGACGCATAGCTCCGCGCCGTCCTTCACCGGCAGCTCACAGCACAGGCCGAAGGAGCCGGTACTGAGGAAATAGAGCTTATCAAAGGCCGTCGGAACAATCGTGAAAAAGTCACCCTTGCAGCAGCGCTCGGTGAGCATACGCACGAGCTCCTCAGGGCTGAAGCACCTGTCGGCAGGCGCGCCGTTTGCTATGGGGCGCTCATCCCAGTATAGCTCCGTTTCCCCGCTGCGCAGCCGCAGGCCGTGTTTTTCCGCTATCTCCGCAAGCTTCGCGTCGCTCTCCTCGTCCCATGCGCCGTAATTCCAGTCGTATTTGCTCTGGTAATACCCGCCGTAGCAGATCATGAGAAATTCATTGATGTTTTCGTATTCCTCTTCGCTTATCACAAAAAAGCTTGATTCGTCCTCGTATTCTATGACCGGTGCTGTCACCGGGTCTTTGTAGATCCTCTGCTTGACGGGCTTCACGGTATATGTGCCGTCGCCGTTATTGACGTATTCCGGCTCCTCCATAGAACTGCCGTCATAGAACCTGCCCACATTCGGCAGCATCTCATTCAGATAGCGTTCCATCTCTTCACGCCGGTAATCTGACCACTCTTTCGCCGCGGCGTTTATGTTCTCGACCCACGGCTGCATGCTCTCCGGGGCGCTTACGGGCTTCGTCATGCTGACGCCCGCGCTGTTGGACATGTCCCGCGTCTCTGTGCTCCCGTCCTCGTGCGTGACGGTATAGTCAGGAATCAGACCAATGCTGCCGGGTTTTATTATCGCTTCCCTAAAGCCAAGGAAATCCGACGCGACAGCCGCAGCTGTGAAGAGCGATGCGAGCACCGCGGCGATAAGCAGCGTGCGCATGACGCGTCTTCCGCCGCGCCGTTCTTTCGGATAAAGGCAGTCCATCGTCTCATCTATGAGCCGTCCGTCGAGCCGGTCGAGCGACAGGAGAAAATCATAAGCATTCATATAAGCCCCTCCTTTGTCAGATACTTCTGAAGCTTCCCGCGTGTGCGGTGCAGCGAGCTTTTCACTTTGCTCTGCGGGCAGCCGAGCTTACGGGCGATCTCCGCGACAGGGACAAAGCCCCAATAGCGGCACATGAAGATACGCCGGTCATCGGCGGAGAGCGTGCGCAGGAACTCCTCTATCTTCCCGGCAAGCTCCTTCTGCTCATATTCGCGCTCAACGGAGGCCTGAGAGAACAGGCAGTCCTCAAGTTCCTCAAGCGCAAGCATGACTTCACCGCCGCCGCGCTTTTTTGAATACCTGTCGCGCACGCGCCGAAGGCTCAGGTTGCGGACTATCGCCGCGGCGTAGGCGCGCAGCCGCTTTGGGCGCTGCGGGGGAAGGCTGTTCCACACCGCCATGTATGTATCGGAGACGCACTCCTCCGCGTCCTCCCTGTCGGAAAGTATACCGTATGACAGCCCGCGGAGCTGGACGCCGTATTTCTTATCGGTCTCGTCAATGGCGGACTGGTCACGCTGCCAATACAGAGCGATTATCTTTTCGTCTTCCATGACATCCTCCTTGTAATTACTGAGCGCTCTCATACATATAGTTCCGTTTTCGGCGGCTTTGGTTGCGTACATGATAATATTTTTTCGCCGCGTCATGATGCGCTGAACTGTTCACTTGAATCCGCGCGCAAAATGTGCGATAATACCGGGGCAGCAAATATGCGGATGAATCCGCAATCGACATACCACGGAGGAACTATGAACAAAAAGGAAGTCGGCGAGATACGCCGCAGATTCAAGCTTGAACGCAATAATATAAGTCATATATACGGGTGTTATGTAAACTCAGCTAAAGAGATCGTGTCCTACATAGACGAATCGGTCGCGATGCTGACGCAGGAGGAGACGGAGAAGTATCTGTCTCTGCTGCGCAAGTCGCTATCCGGTACGCTCGGGCGCAACCTTATGTCCCTGTCCTTTGCGACAAAGCAGGTCATGGACAGCGACGAGGTGCGTCTGCTTTCGGCGCTGAGAAAGTCCGAGCTCTCGGACGCTGCGCTGCGCGATGAGTTCTATAAGTGCATCATCGACGCCGTCACGCCCGACGAGAGCGGCTACGTGATACTGCTGGCCTATGATATCTATGACGTGCCGCACTACGGCAAGGACGGCAGCCTCGACGACAATGACCGCGACGTGTTCAAATACATGGTCTGCTGCCTGTGCCCTGTCAAAACCGGAAAGGCGCAGTTCGGCTATTCCCCGGACGAAAAGCGCTTTCAGAACTTCCCCGGCGGGCAGCTCGTTGCCGCACCGGAGCTGGGCTTCATGTACCCGAGCTTTGACGAGCGCAGCGCGAACATTTATAATGCGCTGTTCTACTCCCGCAATGTGAATGAGGATCATCAGGACTTCATCGACGCGGTGTTCAAGACGCAGGTTCCGATGCCGGCGGGCGCGCAGCAGGAGACTTTCATTGATGTCATGACTGGCACGCTCGATAAGGAGTGCAGCCTATCTCTGATGCAGGGTGTACACACCGAGCTTATGGAACGCATCAGCGTCCACAAGGAAAGCCGTGACCCGGAGCCGCTGACAATAAGCCCCGAGGACATGGCGGAGATACTCGAAAACCACGGCGTCAGCGCGGAGCAGGCCGAGGCCTTTGAAGAGAAGTGCCGCGAGGAGTTCGGCGAGGACGCGGAGCTCAGCCCCGCAAACATCATCGACAGCCGTCACTTCAAGATTGAGACACCCGAGGTCAAGATAAGCGTCGACCCGCAGCATGTCCACCTCGTCGAAACGCGCGTGATCGACGGGCGCAGGTACATCCTCATCCCCGCCGACAACGGCGTGGAGCTCAACGGCATGAGCGTCAGTATAGATTAACGTCACATTAGTTTACATAATTTTATTTACGTAACAAAAGAACTCAGGATATATATCCTGAGTTCTTTTGTTATACCGCATTAAATTCTCGCAACGCCGCTGCTGTGCGCCGCGTCGAATACGGCCTTGGAGACCGTTTCGCGCACGCGCTTGTCAAAGGCGTAGGGCAGGATATAATCAGCGTTCAGCTCTTCATCCGAGACGAGCGAGGCGAGCGCCTCCGCCGCCGCGATCTTCATTTCGCTGTTGATGTCCGACGCTCTCGCGTCGAGCGCACCGCGGAATATCGCTGGGAACGCGAGGACATTGTTGACCTGATTGGGATAATCGCTGCGCCCGGTGCAGACGACGGCCGCGCCCGCGGCCTTGGCTTCGTCCGGCATGATCTCCGGCGTGGGGTTTGCGCAGGCGAAGATGATCGCGTCACGGTTCATCGTGCGGATCATGTCCTGCGTCAGCACGCCGGGAGCGGACACGCCGATGAACACATCCGCGCCGCGGATAACATCGGCAAGCTTCCCCTGCTCCATGTTCGGGTTCGTCAGCGCAGCGATTTCCTGCTTTGCGCTGTTCAAGTCGGGGCGGCCTTGATATATCGCGCCGTTCCGGTCAGTCATGACGACATTTTTCACGCCGCGTGAGACAAGCAGCTTCACTATTGCCGTCCCCGCCGCGCCCGCGCCGGAGGTGACGACCTTGATATCCTCCATCTTTTTCCCGACGAGCTTGAGGGCATTCGTCAGCGCGGCGAGCATTATGACCGCCGTGCCGTGCTGATCGTCATGGAAGATGGGTATATCGCAGCGCTGCTTGAGCTTTTCCTCAATTTCAAAGCAGCGCGGCGCGGAGATATCCTCAAGGTTCACGCCGCCGAAGGAGCCCGCCAGCAGCGCGACGGTGTTAACGATCTCGTCCGCATCCTTGGAGCGCACGCAGAGCGGGATCGCGTCCACATCGCCGAAGGCCTTGAACAGCACGCACTTGCCCTCCATGACCGGCATACCGGCCTCCGGGCCGATATCGCCGAGACCGAGGACGGCAGTGCCGTCCGTCATGACGGCAACGG
>CAKTKV010000115.1 GCA_934572355.1 uncultured Oscillospiraceae bacterium | reverse complement strand
GCTCCTGCCCGGCAGTGTCCTTGAGATGGAAATAATGATAGCTCTCGCGCAGATATCCGGCTCTGTTTATAGCAGTTTCCACAGCGTTCACCTCTGATAAATATTATACAGCATTTTTTGCAATGTTTCAAGCACGCGTTACAATTTACTTTGCAAATTGAGCGAATATAATATACCACATAAATTTGGAAAGGGGCGTCAGCCATGAACAAATCAGAATCCTTCTTCAAGCGCTATTGGTTCATAATCTCCATGCTCGTCGGCATCGTCGCCGGCTGCATCGTCGGTGCGGTATGGCCGGGAGCGACCGCCCTCGAGCCGCTGGGCACGGTGTTCATAAACATGATGTTCTGCGTCGTGGTGCCGATGGTGTTCTGCTCCATCTCCTCCGCCATCGCGAACATGGGCAGCGCGAAGCGCGCGGGCAAGGTGCTCGGCGTCACCGTCGCAGTGTTTGCGGTCACGGCTGCTATCGCCGCAGTGCTGATGTACATAGTCGTGCGCATATTCCCGCTCGTTCAGGGCACCTATGTTGTCACTGAGGGCGAGGTCGGCTCGACGCTCGGCGTGGCTGATATGATAATCAACTTCTTCACTAAGCCCGACTTTGCGGAGCTGCTCAGCCGCAGGGCTATCCTGCCTCTGATCGTCGCGGCGATAATCTTCGGCTTCGGCATCCAGATGGCCGGCGGCCCCGCGACCAAGACCGCGCAGCTGCTTGAGGACATCACCAACTGCATCATGAAGACCGTCAAGATCATCACCTACTATGCGCCTATCGGCTTCTTCGGCTTCTTCGCATACCTCGTCGCAAGCTACGGCCCCTCCCTCATCGGCGACTACAGCCGCACGCTTATCATCTACTATATCATGTGCTTTGTCTATATGCTTGTCTCCTCCCCGATATACGCCCGCTTCGGCGGCGGCAAGGGCGCTGCCAAGGTCATGTTCAAGCACCTGTTTGCCCCGGCTATGACGGCCTTCGGCACCTGCTCCTCCGTCGCTACTATCCCGACCAACATGGAAGCCGCTGACGACACCGGCATCTCCAGCGACGTGCGCGACATCGTCCTGCCCATGGGCGCAACGATGCACATGGATGGCTCCGCGATGAGCGCGATAGTCAAGGTCGCGTTCCTGTTCGGCATCTTCGGTCAGGACTTCGGCACCTGGGAAGCGATACTCGCGATAATCGTCGCGGTATTCTCCTCGGTCGCAATGTCCGGTATTCCCGGCGGCGGCGGTACGGGCGAGCTCGTCGTCTGCTCCATCTTCTTCCCGGATCAGCTGGCCATTGCCTACCCGATAGCCATCGCGCTCGGCAACCTCGTCGATCCTCCCGCTACTATGGTGAACGCTGCCGGGGACTACGTCGTCTCCTTCATCGTCTCCCGCTATGTCGACGGCAAGGATTGGCTCCAGAAGCAGCTGCACAAGGATACCGTCTCCGCGGAATAAGCTTAAAACCACATCAATTGGGCACGTCGAACCGGCGTGCCCAATTTCTTAATGTTTCTAATTTTTTTCTTAAAACCTCGTAATAGAATATAGCCAAGCTGAAATGAGCTAGGAAAAAGGAGAAGGAAAAATGAACAAGACACTCAAAAACATTCTTATCGCATTACTCGTACTCGTCATCATCGGCGCTGCTATCGGCGGCTATTTCATCTACCGCTACAAGACCAACTACATCGGCGCAGACGCCGCACTGAACATCGCGCTTGAGGACGCCGGTACCACCGTCACCATGATCTATGCCGACGACGTGGAGTTTGAAAAGGGTCGCCGCTCCGCATGGTACGACGTTGAGTTTGACGACCATGTGAACGAATACAGCTACATTATCGACGCTGTCACCGGTGAGATACTTCACAGCAATGTCGAGCCGCAGGACTGACATAAAGCCTACAAAAATACTCGCGCCGCAATTGCGGCGCGAGCTTTTTTACACTTATTATCTATTTCTCATGACGTTCTTCATTCTCAGGCTGTGGTCGAGAATGCTCTTGCGCAAGCGGAGATTCTTCGGCGTGACTTCAAGCAGCTCGTCATCGGCAAGGAACTCAAGGCACTGCTCAAGGCTGAGCTGTCTCGGCGGGACAAGGCGCAGCGCCTCGTCGGAGCCGGAGGCACGGGTGTTCGTCAGGTGCTTCGTGCGGCAGACGTTGACGGGAACATCGTCGCTCTTCTGCGTGACGCCTATGACCATACCGGCATAGACCTTCGTGCCCGGCGTGATGAACATTGCGCCGCGCTCCTGCGCGTTCCAGATACCGTAGGCCACAGCCTCGCCAGTCTCCCACGCGATAAGGGAGCCGGTGCTGCGGCGGGCGATATCGCCCTTGTAGGGCGCGTACTTCTCGAACACGGAGGCAAGGATGCCCTCGCCCTTGGTGTCGGTAAGGAACTCGTTGCGGTAGCCGAACAGTCCGCGGGACGGGACAAGGAATTCCATCTTCATGCGGTTGCCGGCAGGGGTCATTTCAAGGAACTCGCCCTTGCGCGCGCCGAGCTTTTCCATGACGGAGCCCATGCTGTCCTGCGGCACGTCGACGACAACGCGCTCGATAGGCTCGCACTTCTGCCCGTCTATCTCCTGATACAGCACGCGCGGGGGAGACACCTGAAACTCATAACCCTCGCGGCGCATGGTCTCGATAAGTATGGACAGGCTCATTTCGCCGCGGCCTGCGACGTTGAAGCTGTCGGTGCTGCTGCCGATCTCGGAGACGCGGAGTGAAACGTCCTTGAGCGTCTCGCGGAAGAGACGGTCGCGTATCTGGCGGGAGGTGACGAACTTGCCCTCAGTCCCCGCAAAGGGGCTGTCGTTTACCGAGAAAGTCATTTCCAGCGTCGGCGCGCCGATCTTCACGAACTCTATCGGCTCGGCAAAGCCTCTGGCGCAGATAGTGTCACCGATGGTGACATCGCCTATACCGCTCATGGCGATGATGTTGCCCGCGCCCGCCTCGGTCACGGGGACTCTGTTGAGCCCGTCGAACTGGTAGAGCGACACGGCCTTGGCCTTCATGGGCGGCTCGTCCTGATTGTGGTAGTTGCAGACCTCGATCTCCTGGTTCTGCTTTATCACGCCGCGCTCGATGCGCCCGATGGCGATACGGCCGACGTACTCGTTATAGTCGATACTGCTGACGAGCATCTGGAAGGGCTTGTCAAGGTCCATGCTCGGCGCGGGGATATAGTCAAGGATCGTGTCGAACAGGGGCTTGAGGTCGGTGCCGGGAACGTCGGGGGAGTAGCTCGCAGTGCCCTGCCGGCCGGAGCAGAAGAGCATCGGGGAATCCAGCTGCTCATCCGTCGCGTTGAGGTCGATGAGCAGTTCGAGCACCTCATCTATGACCTCGTGTATACGCTGGTCGGGGCGGTCGATCTTATTGACGACGACGATGACGCGGTGGCCGAGCTCCAGCGCGCGGCTGAGCACGAAGCGCGTCTGCGGCATCGGACCCTCCGCGGCGTCGACCAGCAGGATAACGCCGTTTACCATCTTGAGTATACGCTCTACCTCGCCGCCGAAGTCGGCGTGACCCGGGGTATCAACTATGTTTATCTTCGTGTCGCCGTACCACACGGCGGTGTTCTTTGCCATGATGGTGATGCCGCGCTCACGTTCGAGATCGTTCGAGTCCATGACGCGCTCCACGACCTCCTGGTTTTCGCGGTAAACGCCGGACTGCTTGAGCATTTCATCGACAAGAGTAGTCTTGCCGTGGTCAACGTGTGCAATAATGGCGACGTTTCTAAGCTTATCCATATCTATCAGTGCTCCCTTGCTGCGTCCGCATAGCTGCGGTCAAAATTTCTATGTACTATTTTCAACACAAAATGAAATTTTAACACTGCTCTTCGCCTTTTGCAATACTTATATAAATGAAATTTACAAAAAATCCTGCTTATTGAAATAATTCTCCAGCCGTGATAGAATCAAGGCAGCTTGAAAACAGAAATACGGAGAAGAGAAGAATATATGAGCCACAATTTCTTTGCCTACATTTCACGTATGCGCTACATCGGCCGCTGGAGTCTGATGAGAAACGCGCTGCCCGAGAACATACAGGAGCACAGCCACATGGTCGCCGTGATCGCGCATGCGCTTGCGGTCATCCGCCGCGATATTTACGGCGTCCCCTGCGATCCGGACAGGTGCGCATCCGTCGCGCTGTTCCATGACAGCTCCGAGATCCTCACCGGCGATCTGCCCACGCCGATAAAGTACCACAGCGCGCAGATCCAGTCCGCCTATAAGCAGGTGGAGAAGCTCGCCTGCGATAAGCTTCTCGCGACGCTGCCCGAGGAACTGCGCGGTACCTATGAATCCCTGCTCTACGGTAAGGATGCCGAGGAGCTGCACGACATCGTAAAGGCTGCCGACAAGCTCTCGGCCTACATCAAGTGCATCGAGGAGCGTAAGACCGGCAATAACGAGTTCATCTCCGCCGAGAAGCAGACCCGCGCCATACTCGACGCGAGCCCCTTGCCGGAGGTAAAATATTTTCTGGATAAATTCATCCCGGCCTTTGAGCTGACGCTCGACGAGCTGGGGACCATAGACGAGGAGGGCAAAGCATGACACAGGAAAAGCTTGACCGCATAAACGAGCTTGCGCATCTTGCGAAGGAGCGCGAACTGACCGCAGATGAGCAGGAGGAGCGCGCTGCGCTGCGCAGGGAGTACATCGAGGACTGGCGCCGCGGCACGATAGAGCTGCTGGAGAACACCTATATCGTCACGCCCGACGGCAAGAAGCACAAGCTGCCGAAAAAGGGCGAGACACCCAAGGCGTAAATACAAGCTAAAAAGCCTTCTCTTTGACTGAACAAGGAGAAGGCTTTATTATTATTCCTCAGCCCATACTTGGGCACACTTGACGGCCTTACGCCAGCCGCGCAGAAGCTCCGCGCGCTTATCGCAGTCCATTTCCGGAGTGAACACGCGGTCGATCCCTTGGTTCTGCTTCACGTCCTCAAGGCTTTCCCAGTAGCCGACGGCAAGCCCCGCAAGGTAAGCCGCGCCCAGTGCCGTCGT
>CAKTKV010000114.1 GCA_934572355.1 uncultured Oscillospiraceae bacterium | reverse complement strand
AGATGAGTAAAGATGTAATAAGAAAGGTGGTCAACTTCATTGGAAAAAATTCTGTTTTCAGGCAATGAAGCCCTTGCGCGCGGCGCGTATGAAGCCGGTGTGAAGGTGTGCTCGGCATATCCCGGCACGCCCAGCACTGAGATATTCGAATCGCTCCCGCAGTACAAGGACGATCTGTACTGCGAATGGGCGCCGAACGAGAAGGTCGCGTCCGAGGTGGCTTATGGGGCAAGCCTTGCCGGTGTGCGCAGCCTGTGCGCGATGAAACATGTCGGCCTGAACGTCGCAGCCGACCTTGTGTTCACGGCAGCATATAACGGCGTGGGCGGCGGCTTCGTCATAGTCGTCGCGGACGACCCGAGCATGCACTCTTCCCAGAACGAGCAGGACAGCCGGCACTATGCGCGCGCGGCGCGCCTTGCCATGGTCGAGCCCTCCGATTCTCAGGAGTGCCTTGACTTCATGCGCGCGGCATACGAGATATCCGAAAAGTTCGATGTCCCCGTGCTGCTGCGCACGACGACCAGAGTCGCGCACTCCAAGAGCCTTGTCTCCTTCGGCACGCGTGAGGAGCGCCCGGTTCCGCCATATGTGCGCAACCCGCGCAAGAACATCGCTGCCCCGGCAAACGCGATGATGAATCACCCCAAGCTCGAAAAAAATATGCAGGCGCTTGAGGAATATGCCTGCACCTCTCCGCTCAACCGCATGGAGATAAACGGCGGCAAGGTCGGCGTCGTCACCGCGTCCATCGCGTATCAGTATGCAAAGGACGCTTTTCCCGAGGATACCTCCTTCCTCAAGCTCGGCCTGACAAACCCGCTGCCCATCGAGCTTATCCGCGACTTCGCCTCCAGGGTCGATAAGCTCTATGTCATCGAAGAGCTCGACGGCTTCATGGAGTCTCAGATCCTCGCCGCGGGAATCCCCTGCGAGGGCAAGGCCATGACCGGCAAGCTCTATGAGCTCAACCCCCAGCTCCTGCGCGAGCGCATCTTCGGCGAGAAAGCGCAGACCGTGGACGTCGGCGTCACCGCCGTGTCCCGTCCGCCAGCTCTCTGCCCCGGCTGCCCGCACCGCGGCTTCTTCTATACGATGGCAAAGCACAAGGACTTCGTCGTCGCAGGCGACATCGGCTGCTATACCCTTGGCGGCTCGGCTCCCCTCAACGCGCTCGACAGCGTCGTGTGCATGGGCGCGGGCTTCAGCGTCGGCATGGGCATGTCCAAGGCCTTTGACGTCACCGGCCAGCACAAGAAGATCTTCGGCGTCCTTGGCGACTCCACCTTCTTCCACAGCGGCATGACCGGCGCGGCGGAGATAATCTACAACAAGGGCAGCATCATCCCCGTCGTGCTCGATAACTCCATCACCGGCATGACCGGCCATCAGGATAACCCCGGCAGCGGCAGAACGCTCCAGGGCGATATCGCCGAGAAGCTGAAGATCGAGGATATCCTCGCGGCCTACGGCTATAAGAACATAATCATCGTCGACCCGCAGGATCTCACGGCGATGGAAAAAGCGGTGCAGGACGCCCTTGCCTCCGAGGTCCCCGCTGCGATAATCACGCGCCGCCCCTGCCTGCTCATCAAGCGCATCAAGCACGATATCGGCCTGTGCGCTGTTGATACCGACAAGTGCATCGGCTGCAAAATGTGCCTCAAGGTCGCGTGCCCGGCAATAACCGTGCGCGATAAGAAGGCCGGCATTGACCCCATCCAGTGCGTCGGCTGCACGGTGTGCGCGCAGGTGTGCCCGCGCGGTGCCATTTCGAGAAAGGAGAACTGAGCCATGAAAAACACTAAGAGTGCTCTTTTGGTAGGCGTAGGCGGTCAGGGCGCGATCCTTACCGCAAAGGTTCTCGTAAACGGCCTGATGAAGGCCGGGTACGACGTCAAGATGTCCGAGGTCCACGGCATGAGTCAGCGCGGCGGCAGCGTCTCCACGCAGGTGCACTGGGGTGAAAAGGTCAATTCTCCCGTCATCGGCAAGGGCGCGGCGGATATCATCGTCGCATTCGAGAAAATGGAAGCCGTGCGATATGCCGACTTCCTCAAGCCTGACGGCATCGCCGTCATAAACGACTATGAGATCGCCTCCTCCAGCATCGCCGCGGGGCTGTGCGAATACCCCGAGGGCTGCCTTGAGGCCATGCAGCAGCACTTCCGCTGCTATGTTCTCAACGCTGCCGAGATCGCCGAGAGCCTCGGCAGCGCCAAGTGCATGAACATCGTGCTCTTCGGCAGCATGGCAAAGGCGCTCGGCATGGACGATATCGACTGGGAGAGCGTCATCGCTGAGACCGTACCGGAGAAGTTCCGGGAGCTGAACCTGCGCGCGTTCCGCGCGGGGCACGAGGCCGCCGGCAAATAATACACAGAAACGGAGAAAAACTATGCTCCACAATTTTGAAGACCTGCGCGGGCGCGTCGGCAGCACGGAACCCAAGACCGTCGCCGTCGCCTGCGCGCATGACGGGCATACCCTTGAAGCGGTGCTCCGTGCCGCGCAGGAGGGTATACTCCGCTATATTCTTATCGGCCATGCGGACGAGATACTTTCCGTCGGCCGCGCCCTCGGCTGCGAGATAGACCCCGCAGCCGTCATAAATGCCGAGACGGACGAGGACGCGGCGCGCATCGCCGTTGAGCTCATCCGTGAGGGCAGGGCGGACTTCCTGCAAAAAGGGCTGATGCAGACCGCGACTATCCTCAAGGCCGTCGTGAACAAGCAGACCGGCATCGGTGTCGGGCGTCCCATGTCCCATGTCGCGCTGCTGGAGGTGCCCGGCTATGCCAAGCTCCTCGGCGTGACCGACGGCGGCATGATGCCGAACCCCGACCTTGAGGGCAAAAAGGCCATCGTCAAAAACGCCGTTGAAATGTTCCACGCCCTCGGCTATGATGAACCGCTGCTCGCCGCGCTCTGCGCGGCGGAGAACGTCAGCCCCAAGATCATAGAGACCGACGACGCGGCGGCGCTCAAGCAGGCGGCGCTGGACGGCGAGTTTGGCCGCTGCGTTCTTGAGGGGCCGATATCCCTTGACCTCGCGCTCGACGCGGAGTCGGCAAAAATAAAGGGCTACGAAAGCCCCGTCACGGGGAAGACGGATATCCTCGTCGTGCCGAGCATGTCCGCGGGGAACATCATGGTCAAGGCGCTCATTGAGTTTGCCGGGGCGAAGATGGCGGGCGTCGTCATCGGCGCGAGGTGCCCCATCGCTCTCAATTCCAGAAGCGCGAGCTTTGAAGAGAAGTATAATTCCCTGCTGGTCTGCGCGCTCATGAGCGGCGGAAAGGGAGCGACGGCATGAAGCTGCTTATCATAAACCCCGGCTCCACGAGTACGAAGCTTGCGCTCTATGACGGCGCGGAGAAGCTCGTGCAGGAGAGCCTCGACCATGACGCGTCGGAGCTTCAGCAGTACCATACCATTGCCGAGCAGGTGCCTATGCGTTTGTCTGTTATCCGCTCATTCATGGAGAGAAACGGCATTGACGAAAAGGAGCTTGCCGCCGTCATAGGCCGCGGCGGGCTGGTGTTCGGCCTCAGGACAGGCGGCTACATCGTTGACGATGAGCTGTGCCATGCCCTTGTCGATGACGAGCTGAGCCAGCCGCATGCCTCGAACCTCGGGGGGCTCCTCGCTCGCGAGCTTGCGCAGCCCCTTGGCATCCCCGCGTATATCTATGACGCTGTGACCTCGGGCGAGCTCACCGACATCGCCAAAATCACCGGCTACGCGGAGATCGAGCGGCAGAGCTTCTGCCACGTGCTCAACAGCCGCGCCATGGCCATCCGCTATGCAAAGCAGCAGGGCAGGAACTACAAGGACATGAATCTCATCGTCGTCCACATGGGCGGCGGCGTGTCCGCAAGCGTCCACCGGCACGGCGAGATCGTCGACTCCGTCGGCGATGATGACGGCCAGTTCTCGCCCGAGCGCGCGGGCTGTGCACCTGCGCTCTCGATGATAAAGCTGTGCTACTCCGGCAAGTATACGTATGAGGAGATGCGCCGCAAAATACGCGGCCGCGGCGGTATGTACGCCCACCTCGGCGTGAGCGACTGCCGCGTTATCGAACAGATGATAAAGGACGGCGACGAGCATGCCGCCCTCATCCTCGACGCGCAGGCGTACCAGATCGCAAAGACGATAGGGCTTCTCTCCATCGTCCTCAAGGGAGAGTGCGACGCGATCATCCTCACCGGCGGCCTTGCGTACTCGGAGCTTCTGACAGGTAAGATAAAGGACTATGTCGGCTTCATCGCGCCGGTGTGCGTGCTCGCCGGTGAAACGGAAATGGAGGCGCTGGCTCTCGGCGGTGTGCGTATGCTGACCGGCGAGGAGCAGCCCAATGTGTATCACGCAAGTGATGGAAAGGGGAAGAACAAATGATCTCCGAAAGCTTCATTCAGCTTGGAACAAAGAAGTCCGAGATACGCGAGCTTTTTGAATACGGCATCCGTCAGGCGGCCGTCGTCGGCAAAGAGAACGTGTATGATTACTCGATAGGCAATCCCTCTGTGCCCGCGCCCGCGGCCATCGCGGACATCATCCGCGAGCTTTTAGAGGGCGACAGCCTCGCCCTGCACGGCTATACTCCCGCCGCCGGTGCGATGGAAGCGCGCCGCGCCGTCGCCGATGACCTAAGCGCGCGCAGCGGAATGGTCATCCGACCCGAGAACATTTTCTTCACCTGCGGCGCGGCTCCCGCGCTCGTTGCGGTGATACGCGCGCTCGCGGTGGAGGGGGCGGAGTTCATCGCCGTCGCGCCGTATTTCCCGGAATATCAGGTGTTCGTCTCCTGCAACGGCGGCAAGTTTGTCGAGGTCGCACCCGATACCGAGAGCTTCCAGATAAACGTTGAAGCGCTCGACCGAGCGCTCACGCCGCACACTCAGGCCGTCATCATTAACTCTCCGAATAACCCATCCGGTGTCATTTACAGTGAGGAGACGCTGCGTGAGCTTGCTTCTCTCCTTGAGCGCAGGAGCGCGGAGTTTGGCCACCCGATCTATATAATCGCCGACGAGCCGTACCGCGAGCTCGTGTACGATAACGCCGTCGTGCCCTTTATCCCAAGCATCTACCGCGACACCGTCGTGTGCTATTCCTACTCCAAGTCCCTCTCCATGCCGGGCGA
>CAKTKV010000113.1 GCA_934572355.1 uncultured Oscillospiraceae bacterium | reverse complement strand
GATGAGCTCAAGCACACGGTCGCTCATCGTCTGCGGGTTCACGCTGACTCTGTCGACCCCGTGCGCTCTCAGCACACTCAGCTTATCGGCGCTGATGGTATCGGGACGGCCTGCCTCGACAGTGTATTCACGCACAGCGCTGAGGTCAAATTCATCCTCGAGCACCGAACACAGCCTGTCGAGCTGCTCTGCGGAGAGCGTCGTCGGTGTGCCGCCGCCCATGTAGACGGACACGACGCGCAGCCCCAAAGCGTTGACCTGCGCAGCGGTTGCGGCGATCTCCTTTTCGAGCGCTTCGAGAAACGGCGGGATGAGCTTCATGCTCTTCTCAACAGACTGGCTCACGAAGCTGCAATAAGCGCAGCGGGTGGGGCAGAAGGGGATGCCCACATAAAGGCAAATATCCTTCGGCGAGAGGGAAGCGGCGGCGCGAAGAGTCTCGCGCGCAGTCGTCATGCACAGCTGCGCGCGGGCAGGGCTGACGTCATATTCCCTGATGAAGCGGCGCAGGGCTTTATCTTCGTCATGCTCCTCGGCTATCAGTGCGCTGAGCACCTTGCCGGGGCGCACACCGGTGAGCGCGCCCCACGCTGGGCGCGGGCAGCCGGAGCGGAGCGCCGCGCGGTATATCGCGTCCTTTATGAGCCGCTGACACACGCGGTCGGTATGCAGGGCGTCAGTAATCGCGGAATTTGTACACTGGGCGCGGCCTTTGTATATGCTGCTGTTTATATGCAGAGTGCAGCAGGCGGTAGTCCGCTGCGCGGTATGGCTGAGGCTTATTTCCAGCCGCTCGCCCTCGGGCTTGCCGTCGGGATATTCGGGGCGCTCAGCGGGAAACATCGTCAGCAGCATCTGCTCGACGGCGTATTTATATTCATGCCCGTGAAGATAGAGCCTCACTGCTTGCCTCCGTTTTTGCGCTGGGCGCGGCGCTCTCTGATCTTGGCTATCTGGCGGCCGTAATGACGGCCCTCGGAGAGCTTCGGGTAGGCCATGGCGATACGCTCGGAGATGATGTTGGGCTTTCTGAGCGCTTCGAGCTTCGCTTCAAGCTCAGCCTTTCTCGCACGCAGAGCCTCAAGGCTCTCATCCTCGCGCGCCTTGACCTCGCGGTTTATCTCACTGCGCTTTTCGAGCACGTCCTCAAAGGCTTCCTTGCGGCGCTCGGCAAGCTCGGGGTGCTTCTCATCGAAGGCTTCGCTGCGCTCCTTGCTGTGCTCCACGCCCTCATAGACCTTTTCACCGATAGCGTCGGACACGGCGGTCATGGCCTTTTCAAGCTCATCGATAGCGCGCAGGCGCTTCGGCAGCTTGAGCATGCTCCAGAGCGTGATGATAGCATCGGCAATGAGGGCAGCGGTAAAGAAGACCATGAGCCAGAGGCTGAGCTTTTCGGGGATGGCGCAGATGAGCTTAAAGATAATCGGGTGGATAACATCGACGACGAGCACACAGGCCGCGCCCCAGACGAGCGAGAACTCAAGGCAGATATAGCCCTTGATGTTGAAGGGGTTCTCGGAATAGTCCCACCACTTGTCATGGAAGAACTGCTCCATGATAAAGCCGATGAAGAACTCCAGCGCCGAGGTGAGCACCATGCTGCCGAAAAACAGCAGCGCGAGATTTTCCTTGACGGGTTCAAGCACCAGCAGCACTATCAGCACACCGAAGCCGTATATCGGGCAGACAGGGCCGTTGAGAAAGCCGCGGTTGACAAAGATGCCGCGGCGCACCGCCGCGAAGGCGACCTCGCAGCACCAGCCGAGAAACGAATATACAAGAACTATCCATATCATCTGACCAAAGCTGTAACCAATATCCATGACGAACCTCCGGTATAATGAGCTGTCAGTATTTGTCGACAGCTCATTATATCAGGCTTTTGCGGTAAACACAATCGTCAAAAAGCGGGCACTGTTCATGAAAAAATTTTGAAAAAACCATTGGAAAAATTTCCGGAAATGTTGTATTATAGGTATGTAATATATGATAGGGGTAGATTTACGATGTATTCGGTCGGAGAAAAAATAGTTTACGGAGAGAACGGAGTCTGCACAGTTATTAAAATTGCCCCGCTGGAGATAAGCGGAGCGTCGAAGGACAAGCTTTATTATTATCTCGCGCCGCTTATCGGCACCGGCGTGTACTATTCGCCGGTGGATTCCGGGGCATTTATGCGCCCTGTCATCAGCCGCGAGGAGGCCGAGGCGCTCATTGACGCAATACCGGGCATAGAACCCGCCGTATGCAACGACAGCCGCTTCAACCATGTCGACGCTTTTTATAAGGAGCTTTTCAAGCAGCACAGCTGCGAGGCGCTTGTTGCCATCGTCAAGGGGCTGCACGGGAGACTGGCCGAGCGTAAGACCAAGAGCAGCCGTGCCGAATTCACGATGAAGCGCGCGAAGGACATCCTCCACGGCGAGCTTTCGACAGCGCTGGGAATAGAGCTTACCGAGGTCGAGGACTACATCGCGCAGAGGATAGGGACTAATTAAAATAGTGCACTTTATAAAATGAAGCAGACCGCGCCGAGAGTACGGTCTGCCTCATTTTCAGTTTTTATTTCTTTAACTCCTTTTAATTTCTTTCTTAATAATCCGGGTTATTATACAGACACATCAAGGGAACGACCTGATGAAAACAAAAAAACAAATCCATTCAAGAAAGGAATTATGAATATGAATAACCTGATCAACAAATACGAGGCTCTTGAGTCCGCTCTCCGCTATATCGATCTTGACCCCAGAGCAGTCCGCGTTATTTCCGTCAGCCTTTGCGGTACGCATTACGAAGTTGTACTTCGCAGCGACTGGATGGAGTATGACTGCTTTGTCGGCTGTGTGAGCGGCAATGTCGCGGGGCTTGACTACTTCCCCCATGTCGACGCCGATGAGCTTGACGGCACCCCCTGCGACGAGTACCTCGGCGCAGCCGAAGAGCTCGCCGCGTAATACATCCTCTTCTTTCCATCCACCATTCACAGCACAAAAGACCTGCCCGCGGGCAGGTCTTTTGTGCGTTACTGTTTTATGCTGTTTGTTCTTTCCCGTCGACTACGGCGGTGCTGTTATAGAGCTGGAAGTCGGGGCTGCCGTTATCGTGGATATCGCAGTTATCAAACACGGCGGTACTGTCATTGAGCGTGACGGCGCCATATTCGCAGTCGTATATCTCGGTGCTGCTGACGTTCATATCGGCGCAATTGCTTGCGGTGATGCCCATGATGCCGCAGCCGAAGAGCGCGCAGCTGTCGATCGCCGCGTTATCGCACAGGTCAAAGTACAGAACTCCGCCCGTGCAGGCACCCTTCTCCTCGGTGTGCCCCGCTGTGAAGCCGCGAAGCGTCAGGTCGGCGCATCTTTCAAAGCCGAGGACATCCGCGTAGCGAGGCACTGCGGCGATGGTGACGCTCTCCGCGCCCGCGCCCTCAATGGTAAGCCCGTCAACGCCGGCTATGACAAGGCTCGGCCCGTCAAAGCGCAGATCCCAATGATAGCGGTCAGTCCCGGAAACACCGTAGCTTGCGGCGGCGCTGAGATCGTATACCCCGGGTTCAAGGTATATAGTTGTATCCGGTGCGATAGCGGCAAGAAATTCATCCACGGTCGTGACATGCACCTTGCCGTCCTCACTGACAGCCACATCCGGAGTGCTGACCTCGGGGATATAAGCGTTCCAGACGGCGTTCTCCGTTTTCTGCATTTCCTGAAGCGCACTGTAAGTATAGACGTTTCCCTCCGGATCGACAGCCTTGCCGTTTTCATAAAGGCTGTTGAGCTTTTCCATATCCGCGTACCAGTCTATAATGTCATTGTCCCCGAGCGCGCAGCCCTCGACCGTGACCGGGATAAGCTCGGAAGCGAACATATTGCGGAACTTATTGTTAGAAACCTCGCAGCCGCCGATGTACACGCCGCTCGAACAGGAGCTGCTGATAAAGAGGTCCCCGCTGCTGTCACGTACTGTGCTGTTGAGCAGGGCAAACTTATCGCTGGAGCTTATCCTGAACATGCCAAGCTCAGCAGTGATCCCGTGAAAATCGCAGTTATCAAAGCTGACATTTTTGCTGTCGTATATTAATGCCGCGCCCTGCGAGCAGTTCCATATCTCGGAGCCGGTGACAGTGACGTCCTCGCAGCTATAGGCCATGACGCCCTCGGTGCCGCAGCCATAGAGCGAGCAGTCGTTCACCGTCACGGCTCTGGTGTTGTTAAAGCACAGCACACCGCCGGCGCAGTACGCACCGTCGGTATGCCCGGCGGTGAAGCCCTCAAGCGCGATGTCCTCGCAGCCGATGAATTGCAGGACGTTCACCCAGCGCGGCTCGGTGACGATGCAGGTATCACGGTTCGCGGCGCGGATGGTGAGGCCGGTGACGTTCTCAATGATGAGCTCCGCGCCGTCGCCGGTGTCCCAGCCGTTCCAGCGGTAATAGTCCGAGCCGCTGTCCTTACCGTAAGTCGACGCCTCGGTGAGCATATAGCGCTGACCGGTGAGCTCGATCACCGTATCTGGCGCGATAGCGGCGAGGAGCTCATCAACAGTTGTGACCTCTACCACGGGGCGGCAGTTCTCTGTCTTAGGTGCAGATGTTTCCGGCGGCTCGGTCTCCACCGCTGATGACGCGGGAGCCTCGCCGCAGGCGGCAAGGGAGAAGAGCATTATCGCCGCGATCATTAAACTAAGAAGCTTTTTCATAGAAACTCTCTCCTTCGTTACTTGGCAAAAATTGCCTGTTTATATTTGTAAGACGGAGCTGTGCCGTTTTTGTTTCCGTTCCTGCCGCAACTTTAACGAATCTTAAGCTTTCTTCAGAAGAAATCGCGGAAAACACGCAGAAATGTTTTGACAAATCGCGAACTATAGTTTACAATAAGGTTACACGCAGCGCGTGTATCGGTATGTGTTATAAATCTTTACATGAAAGAGGTTAACGATATGAAGAAGAATGTTATCGCACTGGCTCTTATAATAGTCATGCTGTTTTCGCTGTCCGCCTGCGGCAGCAAGGATGAAACTCCCGCCGCGACCGAAGCTCCCGGCCAGTCCGTTTCCGTGGACGACCTTCCCGTCGCCACTCCCGGCGCTCCCGCGGTTCCGGAATCCGGCAGAACCACCTACGTCAGTGAGGTCAACGGCATCAGCT
>CAKTKV010000112.1 GCA_934572355.1 uncultured Oscillospiraceae bacterium | reverse complement strand
AAAGGGGCGGGGAAAACGCAATCCCCGCCCCTTTTGTGATTCTTTGCATACTTTCTGTTCATACAGAAAGTATGCCCACGGAGTGACCGGCAGTTGGCCACTGCGAAAGACCTATACAGAATGACGTTCCACCGTGGAAGGCCCCGCGGTCAAACGCTACTTTATCTCAACATTTTTCAGACCATGTTCTAAAATGATATTTATCAATTCGTTGCGCGAGCGCTGAGTATCGGAAGAAAGTTTATCAAGGTCGGCGAGTATGCTTTCCTTTATCCGGACGGTTATTACCCGGTTTCCATCTTCACCGCGCCGTTTTATAACTAAGGGTTCGTTTTCTGAAGTATTCACAATGCACCTCGCTGTCAGATTTGATATCAGTTTACATTGACAAGTCTGTACCTTATATATTACAATTAGACATAGTAATGTATTACAAAACGAAATCAGAAAGGAGCGCCGCTATGGACGACAGCAATGTGAACTATAAGGAAAAATACCTTGAGCTTATGCGCGCCGCGGAGAAGGCAATAAATATCCTGATACAGGCGCAGAGAGACTGCGAGGAAAAATATATCTCCGAGAGTGATGACAGCACCGCCGAATAAAAACCAGACAAATACCCTGCCACTGCGCATTACGCGCGGCGGCAGGGGCTTTTTTGTTCTAAAATTTTAATTATCTCAATTTACAAACGCGCCGATTTGGTATAAAATACATTTAAGATTTCGGAGGGCGCTGCTATGCTGGAAAAGAATTTCGTTGAAGTATATGATAAGTTCAAGCTCAATTTTTACCGCCGGGTTTTTGAGCTCGTGCGCGAGAGGGACGGCTCGCTTTCAGCGATGGAGGCGTTTTCGCTGGAGGTCATAAAGATGCTTGGTGAGCCGACGGTCGGCCAATTCGCGGACTTTTTGAATATCTCCCAGTCGAACGCTACATATAAGGTCAACAGCCTTATACGCAAGGGCTACCTCGAACGCCAGAATTCTTCTGTCGACAGGCGCGAGTATCACCTTGTGCTCTCGGAAAAATTTTATAACTACGCGGGACTTCTCAGCAGCTATGAAATGACCGTTATGGAGCGCATTAAGGAGCGCTTCAGCGCGGAGGACGTCGAGAAGTTTGACAATATGCTTTCCGTAATATCCAAAGAGCTTATGCCCGAATGCGAATGACCGGACGGGTACACAATAAAAATTTTGCCTGAGGTGTGTTATGAACGATACTGTTAGCGCTTCCCCGCTGAAGCTCAATTACAGGCGGACCTTCCTGATAGGCTTCGCCTTTTTCGGCATCCTGCTGCTCTGGCAGGTGTACGACTCCTGGTGCCCGACCTTCTTGACGGACATCTTCGCAAGAAGAATGTACGGCATATCCTCGGCTGAGCTCAAGGCCGGCGCCCCCGCGAAAATCCTCAACGTCCAGTGGCTGGTCGGCATAATCATGGCCTGCGATAACCTCGCCGCGCTCATTCTGCTGCCGATATTCGGCAACCTCTCCGACAGGACAAAGACGCCTATCGGCAAGCGCATGCCTTATATCCTCACCGGCACAGCTGTCGCAGCGCTGGCCTTCCCGTTCATCCCGCTGTTCTTCCACTATAACAACATCGCCGGTATGGTCGCGATGATGGCGATAGTGCTGATATTCATGATGATGTACCGCAACCCCGCGGTCGCGCTCATGCCGGATATCACGCCCAAGCCCCTGCGCGCCAAGGCAAACGGCATCATCAACATCATGGGCTACCTCGGCGGCGCGTTCGCCACGGTGCTCGGCATCTTCCTCAAGCTCAGCGATTACATCAACGCCGCGGACGAGGCAAGAAAAGTCTGGATAATCGAGTTGCCATTCATCATCGCGTCGGTGCTGATGGTCATTTCGGCGCTGGTGCTGTTCTTCACGATAAAGGAAAACAAGATCGCCGAAGAGATGAAGGACGAGATGGCCGAGGGCGAACGTCTCGCCGCGGTCGAGACCCCGATCGACGACGACAAGCCCATGTCCAAGGCCAACAAGCGTATGCTGCTTGCCATTCTCGGCGCAGAATTTCTTTGGTTCATGTCCGATAACGCGATCGGCACATATATCGGAAACTACGTTATCTATTACCTCAACTCCGCATCGAGCGCAACTATGGTGCTCACCATCGCCGGCGGCCTTGCCTCGGTCATCGGCTTTGCGATCGCCGGCGGTATCGCCGAGAAGATCGGCCGCAAGTGGACTATCTCCTGCGGTCTGCTCATCACCTTCGCCGCGCTGGTGTTCATGTCCTTCGTCACGCCGACCGGCGTTACAGTCGGCGCGCACGGCGAATACGCCTTCCCCGCCGCACTCTACGCGGTGTGGGCTATCAAGGGCTTCGGCATGGCGCTGGTACACAACTGCTCGTTCCCGATGGTCGTCGAGCTGTGCTCGTCCAAGAAGATCGGCAAGTTCACCGGCTACTATTATACCGCGAGCATGTCCGCCCAGACCGTGACGCCTATCCTGCTCGGCTTCCTGTTTGACATGACCGGCGCATGGAGGGCGCTGCCCATATACGCATGCGTCATGACCACGCTCAGCGCAATCGTGTTCATCAGCCTTGTCAAGAACATCAAGGCAAAGAAGGTCGCAAACGTTGTCGGTATCGAGGCGCTGGATTCCGGAGACTGAACCAAAAAAATTCAAGCGAGGTGTTTATTGCTATGAAGAAATGCTTATCCGAAAACAAGGGGAAGATCGGCCTCATTACCGCTGCGGCGGCGCTGCCACTGTTCCTGCTCGTACCGGGCAGGGCGACAAAGCGGCAGAAGGCCCCGTTCATGGGACGCAACTTCGCACACCGCGGGCTGCACAGCCGTGACATGAGCGTGCCGGAAAATTCGCTCGAAGCGTTCAGACTCGCAGCGAAGGCCGGGTACGGCATCGAGCTTGACGTGCAGCTGAGTAAAGACGGTCAGGTCGTCGTCTTCCATGACGATACGCTCGACCGCGTCTGCGGGGTACACGCCCGCGTCGACGAGAAGAGCTATGACGAGCTGCGCGCGCTTGGGCTGTGCGGCACAAACAATCGCATCCCGCTGTTCTCCGAGGTGCTTGACGTGATAAACGGGCGCGGCCCGCTGATAGTCGAGCTGAAGAACGGACGGCGCAATCTTGAGCTGTGCAGAAAGACCTACGCGCTCCTGTCGGATTACAGAGGAGAAGTGTGCGTCGAGAGCTTTAACCCGATGATAATGGGCTGGTTCCGCTTCCACGCGAAGGACCTTGTCCGCGGCCAGCTCGCGCAGCCGCCGAAGAACTACAAGGGTGAGGTCAGCAAGCCCGCGGCATTCATCCTCGGCAACTGCCTGATGAACTTCATTTCCCGCCCGCAGTTCATCGCCTACCGCATAGGCCGCAGGCCGTTCCCGGTGCGCCTGTCCATGGCGCTCGGCGCGATGAACATAGGCTGGACATCTCACGAGCCCAAGAACGAGAAGGGACGCGACGGCGTTATCTTCGAGTTTTATAAGCCTCAGCTCAGTTATAAATAAGAACGCTCCTGCTGCCAGAGCGCGACCGCAGCGGCAGGCCGGAGCATGGAACAGGAGAAGCAATGATAGAGCTTACAGAACTTAAGCTTGTCACCGCAAGCAATATCATAAACCAGCGAACCAAGGCGGGGATGACCCAGGCCGAGCTCGGCGCGAAGCTCAACTATTCCGATAAATCCGTATCGAAATGGGAGCGCGGCGAGGCGATACCGGACGCTTATGTGCTCAGCGAAATGGCGGAGCTCTTCGGCGTGACGGTAGATTATCTCTTGTCCTCGCACGACGGCTGGGAGCCGCCGAAGGAGGAACAGCCTGAGGAGGAAGCGCCGAAGTACAGCGTGGATATAATCATCGCGATAACGATCCTCGGTATATGGACAATGTCGCTCACGGCGTTCGTGGTGCTGTGGCTGCTCGGTACGCTGTGGTGGCCGGTGTTTGCCGTGGCGCTGACGGTGTCGCTGCTGACGTACATGGTGCTGCTGTGCGTGTTCAAGCGGACGAAGTATCTGCAATTCGTGATAGCGGCATTCGTGCTGAGCGTGTTCTTCCTGCTGTATGTGCTGCTGCCGCAGAAGCCGTGGCAGCTGTTCCTGATCGCGATCCCGGCGCTGATAATCGTGTTTTTAAGCTGCAATATCCGCATCAAACCCGGCACGCTGCCGAGACTGCACAGAAAAAAAGAATGATTCTACTGTCGGTAGAGCGTCCCGCGGGGCGCTCTACCTGCGTTTAAGGCACGGCACACAGGTGTAGAGCCGGGCGGAGAAAGCGTAGCTTGCGCCAAAGAAGCTTTGACGGTATGATGTAATAAAGTAATATACCGTCTTGCACCCGGCGGCGGTATAGAGGAAGGAGAACAACAATGGCTGATTATATTCTTAGCTGCTGCTCCACGGCCGACCTCACGAAGGAGCATTTTGAGGAGCGCGACATTCATTACGTCTGCTTTCATTACGCGATAGACGGTCAGGAATACATGGACGACCTCGGCGTAAGTATGTCCTTCGAGGAGTTCTACGCAAGAATGGCAAAGGGCGCGGACACGCGCACCTCGCAGGTCAACATATCCGAGTACGTGACCTACTTCACGCAGTTTCTTGAGAAAGGGCTGGACATCGTGCATGTCTGCCTGTCCTCCGGTATATCCGGCACCATCAACTCCGCGCGCAACGCCGCGCTCATCGTGCAGGAGCGCTTCCCCGACAGAAAGGTCTACATCGTCGATTCTCTCGGCGCGTCCTCCGGTTACGGCCTGCTGATGGACACCGCCGCGACCAAGCGCGACGAGGGCCTCACCGCGGAGGAGCTCGCCGCATGGATAGAGGAGAACAGACTGTACCTGCACCACTGGTTCTTCTCCACCGACCTTTCCAGCTACGTCCGCGGCGGGCGCATCTCCAAGGCGGCGGCAGTATTCGGCGGCCTGCTTGAAATATGCCCCCTGCTCAACATGGATAATGGCGGCCACCTCATCCCGCGCAGCAAGATCCGCACCAAGAAGAAGGTCATCAAGGAGATCGTCGCGCGCATGGAAGAACACGCGCAGGACGGCCTTGACTACAGCGGCAAGTGCTATATCTCGAACTCCGCCTGCTATGACGACGCGAGAGCGGTTGCAGACCTCGTCGAGG
>CAKTKV010000111.1 GCA_934572355.1 uncultured Oscillospiraceae bacterium | reverse complement strand
GACTTGACGCTCTGCGCGTCCTTTTCTGCTATGCCCGCGTGGCTGTAGGCAGTAAGCTTCGCGGCCTGCACATCTATAAGCTCCGGCAGATTGGAGCCTGCCGCGCTGCTTGTGACGCTGTTCTCCGACGCAGAAGCGGCTTCCACTGTGTCCTCGGCAGCTCCGCTGCGCAGACGCTCCCAGCCCTCGACCTTGCCGGTCAGGGCATTGATCTCATATTCGTAATCCGCGTCTCCCGCGGTGAAGCCGATGATGTAAACGCTCGTTCCTCTGAGCTCCTCAATGCGCGCCTTATATACATCCGCGTCCTTTTCACTGACCTTCGCATGCTTGAGCGCGGCATCGACGGCGGTCTCCGGCTCTATGTATTCAGGCGCTGCGGGTGCAGACGGCTCCGGTGTCGCCTCTGTCGGCGCAGCGCTCGTCTCGGGTTTTGCAGATTCCTCAGGCTTTGTACTCGCTTCCGGTTCTGCACTTTCCGCGGGTGCCGTGCTCTCCTCGGGCTTAGCGCTTGCTGTCGGCTTTGTGCTCTCTGTGGGCTTTGCCGATGGCTTCGCAGCCGCCGCGGGCTTCGCGGACTCGCTCGGCTTCTGCGTTGCCGTCGGCACTGCGGTCATGGTCGGCTCGACAGCCTCGGGAAACATCCGCGCCCAAAGTCCGGTAGGCTCGTTGATCGTCGCAAGCTTCAGCCCGGCGAGCACGCCGCCGGCAAAAAGAACAAGGATCAGCAGAATGATCAGCCATGTCGGCATACGCTTTTTATTCTTCACGGTTGAAGTCGTACCGTAATCGTTATCCGTACTCATTTTTGACTTTACCCCTTTCCGTTTTCGGCTCTCGTCAGGCATCTATACCTGTTTATATCTGTGAACATGTACGTGTGAACGTTGGTTCACTTCTTATCTCTGCTTTCAAAATATTCTTTCGCGCTCTCAGTATCGCGGCGTATCTGCGTTGACAGCTCCTCAAATCCGGAAAACCTCCTCTCCGGGCGCAGGAATTTATAAAACTCGACTCTCGCCTGCCGTCCGTACAGATTGCCGCTGTAATCCAGCAGATGGCTCTCGACCGTGACGCTGTTCCCGTTCCCGACCGTCGGCCTGATGCCGACATTGGTCACCGCGACGTAGCTCTCGCCGCCCTCAAGGTAGGCCTTCGCGGCATATACGCCGTGGCGCGGTATGATGACGCCCTCGGGAAAATGCATGTTTATCGTCGGTGTGCCGAGCTTCCTGCCGATGTGGTAGCCGGAATGAACAGTGTCCGACAGCGTATGCGGGTGGCCGAGATAGCGCGCCGCTTCCTCCATGTCCCCGTCCGCAATGAGCTTGCGGATATAGGTGGAGCTGACAACGCGTCCGTCAAGCATGACCGGCGGCATAATGTCGCATCCTATCCCGCGCTCCTCGCAATAGATCTTGAGCTTTTCGGCCTTGCCTTCGCCCTTATAGCCAAAGCAGAAGTCGTGTCCGACGACGACCCAGCCGATGTTGAGCTCGTCTATGATCGAATCGATGAACTCCTGCCACGGCATGCACATCACGTGTTTGTTGAAATGGATGAACACGACGTTATCTATCCCGTAGCAGCGGCGGATGATCTCCTCCCTGCCGATCGGGCTGTTGATAAGCGGGACCTCTGTATTGAACACGAGGTTGTCCGGATGCACGTCAAAGCTCAGCACAGACGGCATCGCGCCGATCTCAGCAGCGCGCTGCTTTGTCTTTTCCAGCAGTGAGCCGTGGCCGATATGCACCCCGTCGAAAAAGCCCAGTGCTATCGCGCGTTTTGTTTCTGCCATAAATTGTTTATACCTCGAAAAAGCTTTTTACCGTTTTCATTATGCCGCGCTGAACACGACCGAGCATCAGGAATTCCCCGCCTTCGGAGTATAATCTGTACTCTCCGTCCGGCAGCGAGGTCTTGACAGGGTTTCCGCAGCGTATCTTCTTCTCTGTTTCTGACGAAGCGGTACACTTTTTTGTTCCCTTGAACAGTCTGTCAACAGGAATGAGAAGTTCTTCCGCTCTGCCCTCGTCCGCAAGGCGCTGCACCTCGCCTATCTTCACCGCGCCGTCGAGCGTGAAAGCTCCTGCGCCGGTACGTCTGAGTGCGCTCATGCAGCCGCCGCAGCCGAGCGCATCGCCGATATCATTGCACAGTGTGCGCACGTATGTGCCCTTGGAACAGCTGATGTCAAGCAGCCAGTCGTCCCCGTCGCGGCCGGTTATTTCAATGCTCTTTACGCATATCGGTCTTGGTGCGCGTTCGACCTCACCGCCGCTGCGGGCAATATCATAGAGCCTGCGTCCGTTCACCTTTATCGCCGAGTACATCGGCGGCATCTGGAGCTGTTCTCCGGTGAAGCGGTCGAGCACTGCTCTCAGCGCTGCCTCATCAACACCTGACGCGTCGCCGGTTTTCAGCACGTTCCCGGTGGTGTCCTGCGTGTCCGTTGTGACGCCGAGGCGAAGTGAGGCAAGATAGCGCTTGTCGTGCCCTTCGGCAAACTCGACGGCGCGGGTCGCCCGGCCAATAAAGACCACAAGCAGTCCGGTAGCCATCGGATCAAGCGTACCGGAGTGACCGATGCGCCGCTCATGCAGGATGCCCTTGAGCTTTGCGACAACATCGTTGCTCGTCCAGTCCTGCTCCTTATCGATGAGGAGTATGCCGTTCATTTCCAGACCTCGTCTATAACGCTCAGCAGCATATCGCGCGCCTTGTCGGGTTTACCGTATATCGTGCAGCCGGCCGCCATCGCGTGGCCGCCGCCGCCGAACACCGCGCAAATATCGCTGCTGTTTATCTCCGGCGTCGAACGGACGGATATCTTGCTCGAACCGTCCTCCTGCTCGCGGATGGTGATGTTAAGGATGCTGCCTTCGACGCGTCCCGCAAGCCCGGCAAGATCGTCGCAGTCGTCCTCGGTCGCGCCGGCCTTCTCCATCATTTCCGGGGTGATAGTCGCAACGGCTATCTTTCCGTCACGGAAATACTGCAGCCCGGAGTATATCATGCTCTCAAGCTTGAGCCGCGCACGGGACACCTTGCGGAAGAACACCGTGCTGACCATTGCGTTGTCCGCGCCGAGCCGCAGCAGCTCCGCCGCCGCGCGAAAGCTCGCAGCGCTGGTGTTGGAATACTGGAAGCAGCCTGTATCCGTCGTGAGGCCTATATAGAGAAGCGTCGCCTCATCGGGCGTAAGGTCGGTATTCATGCAGAGGATGACTTCCATCACGGCCTCCGCACATGAGGACTTGTCCGCGCGGACAAGCGTCTCACCGGCGTAACCGGAGTTTGTCTGATGGTGGTCGATGCAGAGGTCGACCGTGCCCTCAAAGCCCTTCGGCAGCATCCCCTCCGTCGCCACATCCACCGCGACCGTGTACTTTGCCGCGAAATCCTCTGGTGCAAAATACGGCTCCGCAAACGGGCGCAGATGGCGGTTCACCTGCGGGTTGGGATAAAGGTATGCGTTCCTCCCGCCGCGGCGCAGGGCGCTGCACAGCGCCGCCGCACTTGCGACAGTGTCCCCGTCCGGGTTTCTGTGGGTGACGATCAGTATATTCTCATGCGTCAGCAGGAGCTTTGCGCACTGTTTATAGTTCATTATCCTCATCCTCATCGTGCTTGATGTCAAGCTCGCTTATCATCTGGCTGATGTGCGCGCCGTATTCGATGCTGTGGTCTATCTCGAACACGAGCTCCGGAGTGTAGCGCAGGTTCATGGAACCGGCAAGCTCATGGCGCAGCCAGCCCGAAGCGGACTTGAGCCCCTTGCGGAAGTCCTTCTCGTTCTGCATCCCCATTACCGACAGCCACACCTTGCAGTAGCGCAGGTCGCCTGTGGTCTCCACGCGCGTCACGCTTATCATCCCCTGCTGCACGCGCGGGTCCTTGACCTCGGTCAGCAGCTTTGACAGCACGCGCTGTATATCGTCATTGATTCTTCCGATTTTATTAGATGACATAGTTACTCTCCTGATATGCCTTACGGGCGCGGCAAACGCAGCGCCCGTATCATTCTTTTCTTATGCGTTTATCTGCTCCATCACGAAGCACTCGATAACATCGCCGACCTTGATGTCATTGAACTTCTCGACCTGCATGCCGCATTCATAGCCGCTGGCGACTTCCTTGACGTCGTCCTTGAAGCGGCGCAGCGAAGCAAGCTCGCCCTCATGGATAACGATATTGTCGCGCAGGACACGGACTTCGCAGCCGCGCTGTATCTTGCCGTCAGTGCAGTAGCAGCCGCAGACAGTGCCGACCTTGGAGACCTTGTAGGTCTCGCGGACTTCGGCATGGCCGATGACGACCTCCTTGAACTTCGGCGCAAGCATGCCCTTCATGGCAGCTTCGATCTCGTTTATGCAGTCATAAATGACGCGGTACATGCGCATATCGACCTTGCTGCGCGCCGCGCTGTCGCGGGCGGCATTATCGGGACGGACATTGAAGCCGACAATGATAGCGCCGGAGGTCGCCGCAAGCATAACGTCGGACTCATTGATCGCGCCGACTGCGCTGTGGATGACCTTGACTCTGACTTCCTCGTTGGATATTTTCTCAAGCGAAGCCTTGACTGCCTCGGCGGAGCCCTGAACGTCGGCCTTGACGATGACGTTCAGAGTCTTCATTTCACCGGCTTGTATCTGGCTGAACAGATCCTCAAGGCTGACCTTCTTCGTGCCGGGCATTGCGTTGCTGCTCATCTGGATGCGGCGCTCCTCGGCAAGCTCTCTTGCCATGCGCTCGTCTGCGACGGCGTTAAAGGTGTCGCCCGCGCTCGGGACCTCGGACATACCGGAGATCTCGACCGGAGTTGAGGGACCGGCTTCGGTGACGCGCTGTCCCTTGTCGTTTATCATCGTGCGGACACGGCCAACAGCAGTACCGGCAATGATGATATCGCCGAGCTTGAGAGTACCGTTCTGGACAAGGACAGTCATGATCGGGCCGCGGCCCTTATCAAGACGCGCCTCAATGACCGCGCCCTTTGCGGCACGGTTGGGATTGGCCTTGAGCTCAAGGACTTCGGACAGGACTGCAAGATTCTCAAGCAGGTTATCGATGCCCTGACCGGTCTTTGCGGAGATCGGGCAGATTATTGTATCGCCGCCCCACTCCTCGCTGACGAGGTCATACTCGGTGAGCTGCTGCTTGATGCGCTCGGGATTTGCGCCGACGGCGTCCATCTTGTTTATCGCGACGACGACCGGGATGTTCGCGGCCTTCGCGTGGTTTATGGATTCAACAGTCTGCGGCATGATGCCGTCGTCCGC
>CAKTKV010000110.1 GCA_934572355.1 uncultured Oscillospiraceae bacterium | reverse complement strand
TCGTTATCCTGAACGTGCTCGAAGCGGTCTTTATCTGTCTATGGTCGCTGCTGCTTCTGTTTCCGGGCGTTATCGCTTATTACCGCTACAGTCAGGCTATTTATATTCTCGTTGACGATCCCACGAAGTCGCCCATGCAGTGCATCCGTGAATCCAAAGCCATGATGTCCGGGCACAAGGGCGAGCTCTTCGCGCTCGACCTCAGCTTCCTCGGCTGGTACCTTCTCTCCCTCGTTCCCATGCTCGGCTATGCCGTGCGTGTCTGGTCGGTACCTTATATCGGCATGACCAAGGCTCTTTACTTTGAAGCCCTCCGCAGCGGCGTGGCCTATACCCGCGATACCTTCAACGTCGATATATAAAAATGATCGGTTTCCAAACGGAAACCGATCATTTTCTAAATTTAGAACACCAAGGCGAAATGCTCTGGTTTAGGCTTATATTTTACCCCTGACACAAGTCCCATCGCGCAGAACATCGTCACCATTGACGAGCCTCCATAGCTGAAGAACGGCAGCGTAATACCGATAACCGGCGTGATGCCGATGCACATACCCATGTTTATGAACATCTGGAACAGCATTGCTCCGGCGACGCCGAAACAGATCAGCATATCATAGGTGCGGCTCGAATGCAGGCCGATCCTGAGGATATGGATTATGATTATCAGCAGCAGCGCAACAACGATAAGGCAGCCGATCATGCCGAAATGCTCTCCAATGCAGGCGAAGATGAAGTCGGTATGCTTACCGGTGAAGACCGTGGTGCTGTGCTCATCGTCAACTCCGGTGAGACGGCCCGACGCAAGGCTCATCTTGCTCTGCGTAGTCTGCCATCTGATGCCCCAGCCGTCGGGGTCGACGCTGGCGTCGTAAGGTGCGATAAGTCTCTGCTTCTGGTAGTCCTTCAAAAAGTAGTTCCACAGCAGCGGTATCGCCGAGGCTACCAGCGCCCCGCCTATCGCGAACCAGTAGAGCTTCACGCCCAGCGCATAGAACATTACGAGGAAGACGCCCAGCAGAATGCCCGCGCTTCCAAGGTCGGAGGAGACGCCGACGATCATCAGGAACACGATGGCGAAGTGCGCCGCCATCTGCACCACCGACAGGAAGGAATTGATGTCCCGGTACTCCTTCAGGTATGTCATCTGCTTTGCTGCGACGACTATGTACAGGACTTTGATTACCTCCGAGGGCTGTATGCCGATACCGGCGAAACGTATCCAGCTCTTGTTGCCGGTGCCGTCGTCCTGACCGAAGATGACAAGCGCGACAAGCAGCAGCACATTTATTGCGCTCAATATCTTCCACTGCTGGCCGAGGATATCCGCGTCAATGACCGTAAAAAGCACAAAGCCGCCAATGCCGAGGAACAGTGAAAAGGTCTGAACCGCGATGTACTTTGACGGAGCGGACATGTCCCAGCCGCCCTCCGCCATGCCCGTGACTGCGATATCTATCGAGTATATTCCGTATATCGAGCATATAATGCACATTACAAGCAGAAATATATCCGCTCTCTGGAAGAACTGCTTTATATATTTTTTCGTCTGTGTGATATTTGTCACCGCCTTTCAGCAAATTGACACAGCGCCCGATGCGCCGTAAGACGTATTTTATCACATAATTGCTCTTTACGCAACGCCCCGACGATGTTATAATATCTGCCGGGAATTTTATCGGAATGATTTTATCACAGTCCCTCCCCGGGATTGTTATCACAGTGTTAAATACACGGTATAAGGAGGAGCACATGTCGGAATATATTTCACACAGCGAACATGATACCGAGGAAATCGGTGCCTCCTTTGCGCGCACGCTCACAGGCGGCACAGTCGTTGCGATGTACGGCGACCTCGGCGCGGGCAAGACGGCTTTCGTGCGCGGCATGGCGCGCGGCATGGGGCTTGACTGCCGCGTCTCCAGCCCGACCTTCACGATCGTCAACGAATACCTCGGCGAGCGTGAGCTTATCCATTTTGATATGTATCGCCTCTCCAGCGCGGACGAGCTGTTCGACATTGGCTGGGAGGATTACCTCAACCGCGGCGCGGTGTGCGCCGTCGAGTGGAGTGAGAACGTGCAGGACGCGTTCTTCGGTGACGAGATAAAGGTCACCATCACGAAGCTTTCGGACAATGAGCGTAAAATCGTTATCGAGGGGGACGCAGAATGCTGATACTCGCTTTTGAATCCTCGGCAAAGCCCGCATCCGCAGCGCTTGTGAAGGACGGGCAGCTGCTCAGCCAGTATATGCAGTGCAGCGCGCTGACCCACAGCCGCACTCTCCTGCCCATGGCGGAGGACATGCTCAAGAACGCCGAACTGGAGCTCCGTGACGTTGACCTTATCGCCGTCGCCCACGGCCCCGGCTCCTTTACCGGCATCCGCATAGGCGTGTCGACCGTCAAGGGGCTTGCGTGGGCAGCGGAAAAACCATGCGTCGGCGTCTCGACGCTCGAAGCCATGGCGTGGCACGGTCTTGCCGCCGGGGGCTATATCTGCCCGGTCATGGACGCGCGCCGCAGCCAGGTCTATAACGCCCTTTTCAAAATAGAAAACGGCCGTCCCGTCCGCATGACCGAGGACAGACCCATCGCGCTCGACGAGCTTTCAAAAGAAGTCTCGGCGCTGAGCGCTCCGGTGTTCCTCGTCGGGGACGGCGCGGCGCTCTGCCACGAGCATTTCACCGCGCATGGCATTCCCTGCGTCATGGCTCCGGATAACCTGCGCTGGCAGGACGCTTGGGGCGTCGCGATGGCCGCGGCTGACAAGACCCCCGGCAATGCCGATGAGCTGCTGCCCGTCTACCTGCGCCTCTCGCAGGCGGAGCGCGAGCGGCAGGAGCGGCTTTCAGAATCAGTCAATTCTTAAATTGAATATAAAGGAGAACGACTTAAATGAGCAAAGTATGCGTGTTCGACCATCCCCTTATTCAGCACAAGCTGTCCATCCTCCGCGACGAAAACACCAGCGTCAAGGAGTTCAGAGAGCTTGTTTCGGAGATCGCAATGCTGATGTGCTATGAAGCCACCAGAGATCTCCCGCTCGAAGAGGTTGACGTTAAGACGCCCGTCGCCGTTGCAAAGTGCAAGCGTATTTCCGGCAAGAAGCTTGCCATCGTCCCCATCCTCAGAGCAGGTCTCGGCATGGTCGACGGTATGGTCAGCATGATGCCCAACGTCAAGGTTGGTCATATAGGGCTGTTCCGCGATCCTCAGACTCTGGAGCCCGTGAAGTATTACTTCAAGATGCCCGCTGACATTGAGGAGCGCGACGTTATCGTTGTTGACCCGATGCTCGCGACCGGCGGTTCTGCCTCCGCTGCGATTACCTTCCTCAAGCAGGACGGCGTCAAGCATATCAAGCTCATGTGCATCATAGGCGCGCCCGAAGGCGTCAAGCGCATGCAGGAGGATCACCCGGATGTTGACATCTTTGTCGCTGCTCTGGACGATCACCTCAACGACCATGGCTATATTGTCCCTGGTCTCGGCGACGCCGGTGACCGTATCTTCGGCACCAAGTAAATAACGCGTAAGCACAAAAATCCGCGGCATGAATGGTTCATGCCGCGGATTTAGTTTTGCCTTTTACTTGAGCTTCACAGCCTCGCGTGCCTTGGCAGCAATGCCCTCGGCGTTGAGCCCGAAGTAATCGAGCACCTCGTTTGCCTTGCCGCTGCGTCCAAACTCATCGTTCACGCCGAGGCGCAGCACCGGCGTGGGGCAGACCTCGCTCAGAAGCTCGCACACGGCGCCGCCAAGTCCGCCGATAACGGAGTGCTCCTCCGCGGTGACGATGCAGCCGGTCTCCTTCGCGGCCTTCACGACAAGGTCTGCGTCAAGGGGCTTTATGGTGTGCATGTCTATAACGCGTGCGGAAATGCTGTCAGACTCCAGTGCTTCGGCAGCTTTCATCGCCTGCGGGACAAGAATACCGGTCGCGATTATCGTGACGTCCTTACCGTCGCGCAGCGTCGCGCCCTTGCCGAGTTCGAAGCTATAGCCGGGGATCTCGTCAGTGATGATCTCGGTCGCGGGTCTTGCAAGGCGCAGATACGCCGGGCCGTTATAGTTGATGAGCGCTTCGACCGCAAGGCGCATTTCATTGCCGTCGCAGGGGCAGCACACCAGCATACCGGGCAGCGCGCGCATGAGCGCCAGATCCTCAATGCACTGATGGGTCGCGCCGTCCTCGCCGACGGAGACGCCGCCGTGCGAGCCGACTATGGTGCAGTTGAGGTGAGGGTAAGCTATAGAGTTTCTGACCTGCTCATAAGCACGCCCCGCCGCAAACATGGCGAAGGTGTTCGTAAAGGGCTTATAGCCGCAGGTCGTAAGTCCGGCTGCGATGTCTGTCATGTTTGCCTCGGCAATACCGCAGTCAAAGAATCTCTCGGGGTGCGCCGCGGCGAAGAACTTAGACATCGTCGCGCCCGCAAGGTCGGCATCCAGCACAACGAGCTTGGGGTACTTGTCGGCAAGCTCCGCGAGAGCCTCGCCGTAGGCATTGCGTGTTGCTATCTTTCCTGCCATTTCAGAGCACCTCCAGTTCTTTAACGCGGGCTTCAAGCTCGCTCATTGCCTGCGCGTACTGCTCGGCGTTCGGAGCCTTGCCGTGCCACCCGGCCTGATTTTCCATAAAGGACACGCCCTTGCCCTTCACGGTGTGCATGAGGATCATCGTCGGCTTGCTCTTGGTCTCCTTAGCCTTTTGGAGCGCATCGGCAAGCTGTGAAAAGTCATGCCCGTCGACGGATATGACGTTCCAGTTGAAAGCCTCAAACTTCTTGTCCAGCGGCTCGGAGGGCATAACGTCAGCCGTCGCGCCGTCTATCTGCAATCCGTTCACATCCACGAACGCGCAGAGGTTATCGAGCTTCCACTTCGCCGCGGACATCGCGGCCTCCCATATCTGGCCTTCCTCGATCTCACCGTCGCCGCAGATGGCGTAGGTGCGGTAGCTTTTGCCCGAAAGCCTTGCGGCGAGAGCCATGCCGACAGCGGCGCTCAGCCCCTGGCCGAGAGAACCAGTGGACATATCCACACCGGGGACATGACGCATATCGGGGTGCCCGGAATAGTGCGCCTTTATCGAGCGGAAGAGCTTTATATCTTCCGCGGGGAAATAGCCCCTGAGCGCAAGCACGGAATAAAGCGCCGGGGAGCAGTGCCCCTTGGAGAGCACAAACCTGTCCCTGTCCTCCCACGCGGGATTTGCAGGGTCTATATTCATTTCGTCAAAATACAGCTCCGTCAGCGCATCGATGCAGGAGAGCGAGCCGCCCGGATGCCCGGA
>CAKTKV010000109.1 GCA_934572355.1 uncultured Oscillospiraceae bacterium | reverse complement strand
CGGGGTGACTCGAACCAATGGCGATATACTATATTGATCCCGTCCTTGCGGCCGCGGCGATAATTCCCGCCGTCGTGCTGCTCATAAAGGTCTATCAGGCCGACCGACTTGAGAAGGAACCTGTCTCGCTGATCCTCTCGCTGGTGTTCTTTGGCGTGCTGTCGACGGCGATCGCGATGGTGCTCGAACAGGTCGGCACCGCAGTACTGGGGAGCTATCTGCCCGAGGGGAGCGTTGCGTACAATGCCGTGCTGTATTTCGGCATTGTAGCCTTCTCGGAGGAAGGGGCAAAGTACCTTCTGCTCAAGAAGCGGACGTGGCGCGACATCAACTTCAACTGCCAGTTTGACGGCGTGGTCTACGGCGTGTCCGTCTCTCTGGGCTTTGCGCTGTGGGAGAATCTTGGTTACGTCGCGATGTACGGCTTCGGCACGGCGCTTGTCCGCGCGGTCACGGCTGTGCCTGGGCATGCCTGCTTTGGCGTGTTCATGGGGGCGTGGTACGGCATGGCAAAACGCTGGGAAGGCGCGGGCTTTGAGAGCCGCTCCAAGACCTGCCGCACTATGGCGCTGCTGCTGCCCGCACTCATCCACGGCTGCTATGACTTTATCGCGACTTATGAAAACGCGGGGGTCAGCGGGATATTCGCGGTGTTTGTGGTGCTGCTGTTCGTCGTATCGCTGATCCTTGTGCGCCGGCTTTCAACAAACGACAGATACATCAATAACGGCAGCAGATTCTTTTTCTGAACGGAGAAGGCAATGAAAGAAAACGTAGGAAAATTTTTCGAGATATACGCTTCCGACCCCGCGGTGCGCAGCCGCGTGGAGGCGAACGTCGAGGCGTATCCCGGCAGCTATGAGATACGCGAGGCGCTGACGGAGTTTGCGCTGCTGCCGGTCGCGGAGGAACTGGGGCTCAGCTTCACGCTTCAGGAGCTGCGCGCTTATGAGACGCGGCTCAAGCTTGAGCGCGGCATGGCCAAGGACGGCGAATACGACCGCGGCGAGCACAGCTATTGGCTGCTTGAGCGCGGCTGGGAGGAGCCCCGGCCTGAAACGGAGGAAAAATGAAAAAGCTGCTTTGCGCTGCGCTGGCCTTATGTATGCTGCTGCTCTGCGCCTGCGGCGAGGCCGCGCCCGCGCCGGTGCCAGATGAAATAGGCACGCCGGTGCCGACCGCCGCGCCCGTCGGGGCGGAGGCGCTGCCCGAGGTCTGCCGCACATGGTATGACATCGCCGCAAACAGCGGCGCGGTGGAGGATGGGCAGGAATACCCGCTTGCCGAGCGCGCACATGAAGGCAAGAGCGCGACCTACGGCGTGCGTCTTCCGGACGGAAGCTTCACGCACCTCAAGGGCACGGCCTTCGATGAGGAGGGCATCGTGCTGAGGGACTTCACCGGCGGCGGAGCGGAGCTCATGGACTCCGCGGCACAGGTCGTCTGGAACGGCGAAGCGTATGACGCGCTCGGCATAAAGGCTGACAGCTGCACCCTGCCGAGCATCCAAGCAGATGACGGAGGACTGCTCCGCCTTGATATCACCGGCGACTGCGTGCTTGACGGCGGAGGCGAGGAATACGCCTGCTTTGAAAATTTTGACGGCGTCCTTATCACCGGCAGCGGTACGCTGACGGTGGCGAACTCTTCCGGTATCGCCTGTGGCGGACGAGGGCTGCCCGTCCCGGCGCTTATCGTGACCGGGGATGTGACGCTCGTGTGCAATAACGTCACCGCCGCGCCGAACACCGGTGCGGGCGTCTGCACGGCAGTGCTCGGCGGCGCGCTGTACACAGAGTTCTTGTATACAAACGGCGGCGAGGTGATAAACGCCGGGGGGAGCCTGCTGGCACGCCACCTGCGCGACGCTTCGTGCGTCACCGCCCGCGACGGTATAACGCTCGTCGACGAGCTTGGCAGCGAGGGTACGCAGGTCATTCTCAGCGGCGGCACATTCTGCGTTTCCGAGGAGATCCCGCAGAGCACCGTCATTGAGGGCGGCGCGGGAACTATCGCCGCAGTCGGGCTTAACAGCGCCGACGCACGCGGCTACGGCGCGGAGCTGCTCGACAGCGAAGCGGACGGCAGCCCGTACTACCAGACAGTGTTTGACCCCTCGTGGGGCGAGATTCCGGGCGCGGAGTGGAACAGCCTGAGTGTTTCCGATGTTGACGGTGAATACCTCTTTGCCGGGGAAATGGCCCTGCCTGGCGTGTCTGCCGGCAGTGTCCTTCCTTGGGGCTCGCTGCATCTGCGTCTTACCGGCAGCAATGAGCTCAAAGAGCTTGGCGGCGCAAGCCTGCTGCTCGACGGCGGCGGTGAGCTGCGCGTGGATAAGCTCGGCATATGGGGCTGGGGCGGCGCGCATAAGCCTGTGTTTGCCCTGACCGGCGGTACATCCGTCACTGTGAGCGGCGGGGAAGAATTCTCCATGGGCAGCGAGGCGGGCGAGTGCGGCCCGTTCCTTGTCACTGACGGAAGCTTCACCTGCGAGGGAAACTTCTGGATGCAAAATTCCGTGCTTGAGGTTCGCGGCGGCACTGTACACATCACGGGCGACTGTGCCTTGGAGCGCGGCGGGATCATCGTCAGCGGCGGTACGCTTATCATTGACGGCTCGCTCTGGATCGGCGAAGGCGACGTGACTGTGAGCGGCGGGGAGCTTGTGATACACGGCGGCGAGGAGGCTATCGCGCTGGATAACGGCAGCATCAATGTCAGCGGCGGCGCGATACGCGGAGAGTAAAAATCAATAGCGTCCCTTTGGGGCGGATCGATAAAGAGAGTGCTCTGCAAAATACATTGCAGAGCACTCTTTTTATAGGTTATTCCGTTCAGACCGTTACGGTTTCCTGTTCCTCGCCGGTGGGGATCTCGTCGTACATCCTGTCCGCCGGCTCCTGTATCAGCGACAGCACGCACTCCCTGACCTCAGGAGCCTCGGCGTATATGACTCTGCGGAGCTTTTCAAGCTTCTCGTCTATCTCCTCGGGAGTGTACATCATCTGGTGGCCGATATAGATAAGGTGGTTGTCCGTCTTCTGAAGCCCCTCAGACTTGAGCAGCAGCTCCTCATAAAGCTTCTCGCCGGGGCGCAGCCCGGTGTAGACTATCTTGATATCCACATCCGGCTCAAAACCGCTGAGGCGGATCATCTTGCGCGCCATATCGTCAATGCGCACGGGCTGCCCCATGTCGAGCACGAACACCTCGCCGCCCTTGGCGTAAGCTCCTGCCTGGAGAATGAGCGAAACAGCCTCCGGGATCGTCATAAAGAAGCGCGTCACGCGCTTATCGGTAACCGTCACCGGGCCGCCCTCGGCGATCTGCTTCTTGAACAGCGGGATAACGCTGCCGTTGCTGCCAAGGACATTGCCGAAGCGGACGGCGATGTAATTTGTGCCGCTGTGCCCGTTCATCGACTGCACGACCATCTCGCACAGGCGCTTTGACGCACCCATGACGTTCGTGGGGTTGACGGCCTTGTCGCTGGAGATCAGGATAAACAGGGAAGTGCCGAAATCGCCCGCCGCTTTCGCGGTGTTGTAGGTGCCGAAGACGTTGTTCTTTATCGCTTCGGCGGGGCTGTCCTCCATGAGCGGGACATGCTTGTGCGCTGCGGCGTGGCACACGACAGCCGGGCGGTATTTATCGAACACGTAGCGCACACGCTGCTCGTCCCTGACCGAGCCTATCAGCACCACAAGGTCAAGCTCCGGGTGCCGACGCTTGAGCTCCATCTGGATATCGTAGGCGTTGTTTTCGTATATGTCGAATATCACGAGCCTGCCGGGCTTGAGCGCCGCGATCTGGCGGCAGAGCTCACTGCCTATCGAACCGCCTCCGCCGGTGACGAGCACGGTCTTGCCGCGCACCTTGTCGGCCATGGCGCTGTTGTCGGTACACACCTGTGTGCGGCCAAGCAGATCGTCAATGCTGACGTTCTTGACCTGCTGGAGCGTGACCTCGCCGTTAGCGAGCTGGCTGAGCGTCGGCAGAGTCTTGAGCGCGACGCCGGGGATGCTGCATTTTTCGAGAATTTCATTCCTGACGGATATCGGAGCCGAGGGGATGCAGAAGATGATCTCCTCGACGCCGTATTTCTTGACGGCGTCGGCGATCATTTCGCGCCCTCCGACGACCTTGACGCCCCTTATGCGCGTGCCCTGCTTGCCGGGGTCGTCGTCTATAAGGCACACTGCGGTGTTGCGCGAGGCGGGATTGTCGTCGAACTCGCGTATCGCCATGGCTCCTGCCGTGCCCGCGCCGATGACGAGGGTGCGCTTCTTGGCGACAGGGTGCTCATGCAGGTGCCTGCCTTGGCTCACACGGCGGTATATGTAGCGAGAGAGCGACAGCAGCACGAATAGCAGCAGCGCGCAGATAAATGGGAAGCTGCGCGGCAGCGCCTGACGCATGACCAGCGCAGAGGTATAATATAGCGCAGAGGCGCAGACGGAGGCAAAGCCGAGATAGAACACCTCGCGCTCACCGGCATATTCCCAGCGGCTGCTGTAGAGCCGGAACGCGCTGAACACCAGCACCGACAATATAGAGCCCGGGATGCAGCAATACCTCAGCGCCTCGAAGAAGCCGAGCGCCGTTATGAGCAGGAAGTCAAACTCAACCCTCAGCACCACCGTGGCAAAAGCCGCTATATTTACAATAAGTATATCCGTGATTATCAGCGCCGCCGTGCCGAGCCAGTGGCTGCGGC
Source organism: uncultured Oscillospiraceae bacterium (assembly GCA_934572355.1). GTDB lineage: Bacteria > Bacillota > Clostridia > Oscillospirales > Oscillospiraceae > Limivicinus. The sequence continues at coordinate 642 of CAKTKV010000109.1, read as the reverse complement.
GGAGCTTTCCGCTTTCGTTCATGTTCCCTCCGTCCGGCAGCACGCAAACCATGCCGCCGGTCACGGGCAATACCCGTGCATATAATCAAGTAATTATACCAAACGCGCCGTACCTTTGCAAGATTATTGTTAACGGCGGATAATATCGGCGAAAAACAGATAAAAAATAGCAATTTGGGTATTGCTTTTTCTCGGGCTTTGTGCTAATATAATCGAGCGTTGAAAATCAATGCAGATATTTCCGGGTGTAGCGCAGATGGTAGCGCGCTTGAATGGGGTTCAAGAGGCCGCTGGTTCAACTCCAGTCACTCGGACCAGCGTCGGAGCAAAGTTCGCTTTGCTCCGACTTTTTTGCGTCAATTGACGCAGGGCGGATTCTGTGCTATGCTGTCGCTGAATCGAAAAAAGGAGAGGGAACCTTATGTTTAAGAATAACAAAAAAGGCATTATCGCGCTTGCGCTTGTGCTTGTGCTGGCAGTCGCCGCGCTCTTCGTGTGGCAGGCGGCAAAGCCCGAGACCCAGCAGGGCAGCAAGGAGATCGTCGTGAACGTCGACCACCTGAACGGGGACGATGCGAGCTATACCATATATACAGACGCCGAATATCTCCGTGCGGCGCTTGAGCAGGAGAACCTGATCGA
>CAKTKV010000108.1 GCA_934572355.1 uncultured Oscillospiraceae bacterium | reverse complement strand
GAGTATGATAAGATACAGGGGCTCGACCTCGGCGCGGACTATTATCTTGTGAAGCCCTTCGGGGTGATGGAGCTGGTGTCCTGCGTGAAAGCGGTGCTGCGCCGCTGCGCGCCGAAAACCCCGGCGCAGGTGCTGCGCGCGGGCGCGCTTGAACTTAACCCCGAGGAGCACACGGTCACGGTCGACGGCGCGCGCGTCGCGCTGACCTATAAGGAGTTTGAGCTTTTGAAGCTGTTCCTCTCGAATCCCGGCACGGCCTTCACGAGGGACCAGCTCTTCAACGCCGTCTGGGGCATGGACTTTGTCGGAGAAACACGTACGGTGGATATGCACATCCGCACCCTGCGGCAGAAACTGGGCAGCTGCGGGAACCTTATCGAGACGGTGCGCAATGTCGGCTACCGTCTGGAGGCAGAGAAATGACGAAAAGAATTTTCAGGTCTATAACGCTTGTCGCCGCGGTGGTCCTGCTGGCAAGCTTCATAGTCACGCTGGGTGTGCTGAGCGAATACTTCGGCGGCGTGCAGAAGGAGCTTCTGCATGATGAGCTGAATCTCGCGGCCGCCGCGGTGGAGACCGACGGCACGGAATACTTGGAGCGAGCAAAGTCGGCAAACTACCGCCTTACGTGGATAGACTCCGACGGCACGGTCATATACGATTCACAGGCGGACGCTTCGTCAATGGAGAACCACCTCGGGCGCGAGGAGGTCGACGGCGCGCTCAGGACCGGCGCAGGGGAGAGCACACGCTATTCCTCGACGCTGCTGGAAAAGACTACATATTACGCCAAGCGCCTGTCTGACGGCACGGTGCTGCGCATTTCGGCAAGCCGCCATACGGCGGTCGTGCTCGCGCTGGGCATGCTGCAGCCGATGCTCGTTGTGCTGGCCGCGGCGATAATAATCGCGCTGCTGCTCGCAAAGCGCGTGGCGGCGCGTATAGTCGATCCGCTCAATGAGCTTGACCTCGAGCACCCGCTGGATAACGACGCTTATGAGGAGCTTTCTCCGCTGCTCGGACGGATAAACCGGCAGCATACGGAGATAGACCGGCAGCTCAAGGAGCTGCGGCGGAGGACGGATGAGTTCACGCAGATCACCGGCAGCATGCGCGAAGGGCTTGTGCTGCTCGATGAGCGCGACTATGTCCTGAGCATAAACGCCGCCGCGAAGGAGATCTTCGGCGCGGACGACGGCAGCGCGGGGCAGGACTTTTTGACGATAGACCGCAGCAGCGCAATGAGCGGCGCGGTGCAGGCGGCCATGCGCGACGGTCACGCGGAGATACGCTCCGAGCGCGCGGGCAGAAATTACCGCTTTGACCTCACGCGCATTGAGTCCGGCGGCAGGAGCATCGGTACGGTCATCCTCGCCTTTGACGTTACCGAGCAGGAGCAGGCCGAGCGTATGCGCCGCGAGTTCACGGCGAATGTTTCGCATGAACTCAAGACCCCGCTGCAAGGGATCATCGGCAGCGCGGAGCTTATCGAAAACGGCCTTGTGAAGCCGGAGGACATGCCCCGCTTTGTCGGGCATATCCGAAGCGAGGCGAGCCGACTCATGGCACTGATAAGCGATATCATCAGGCTCTCCCGGCTCGACGAGGGCGAAGAGATGCCGTGCGAGAGCGTCGATCTCTATGCCGAGGCCGAGGAGGCCGAAGAGAACCTGCGCACGGCGGCGGAGGAAAAGGGCGTAAAGCTCAGCCTCACCGGCGAGGGCGCGGAGATATCCGGTGTGCGCCGTCTGGTGTATGAGATAATATATAACCTCTGCGACAATGCCATAAAGTATAACCGCCCCGGCGGGAGCGTCGAGGTGCGCGTCACGCAGAGTGAAAGCGAAGCCGCCGTCACCGTCGCCGATACGGGCATCGGCATCGCGCCCGAGGATCAGGCGCGCGTGTTCGAGCGCTTCTACCGTGCGGACAAGAGCCGCTCCAAGGAATCGGGCGGCACGGGCCTAGGGCTTTCGATAGTGAAGCATGCCGTGCAGTACCACCACGGCAGCATAGACCTCAAGAGCACTCCCGGCGAGGGCACGACGATAAAGGTGACGTTCCCGAAGTAATTGATATACAGCGCAATCTTAGAGGCAGCGAACCACAGGTTCGCTGCCTCTAAAAATTTTACAAATATTTGACTTTCGTCTTCCGCATGGGGATGCTATTATAGGGGGCGTGATATAATAAGAAAAAAGGAGAATCAGTTATGGAAGAACTGAGAAACAAAAAAGGCTTTATATGCGATATGGACGGCGTGATCTATCACGGCAACCGTCTGCTGCCGGGCGTCAAGGAATTTGTCGACTGGCTTTATAAGGAGGATAAGCACTTCCTTTTCCTCACCAATTCATCCGAACGCACGCCGAAGGAGCTTCAGCAGAAGCTCGGGCGCATGGGGCTTGATGTTGACGAGAAGCATTTCTACACCAGCGCTCAGGCGACCGCGCGCTTTATCCGCCGTCAGGCTCCCGGATGCAGCGCCTATGTCATCGGCGGCCCCGGTATAATGTTTGCCCTGCACGATGAGGGCATCACCATGAACGATATCGACCCTGACTATGTCGTCATCGGCGAGGGCAATACCTATAACTATGAGAATATACTCAAGGCCGTGCAGCTCGTGAACAAGGGCGCAAAGCTTATCGGCACGAACAGCGACCTCACCGGCCCCTCGGAGGAGGGCATCATCCCCGCGTGCCGCGCGATGATCGCCCCGATAGAGATGGCCACCGGTGTCAGCGCGTATTTCATCGGCAAGCCGAACCCCCTCATGATGCGCACCGGCCTGCGTATTCTCGGTGTACACTCCGAGGACGCCGTCATGATCGGCGACAGGATGGATACCGACATGGTCGCCGGTATCGAGACCGGCCTTGATACGGTGCTCGTGCTCTCAGGCGTGACCTCGCGTGAGGATATAAAGAAGTTCCCGTACCGTCCGCGCCTCGTCCTCAATGGCGTCGGTGATATCCCCGGCGAGGCCGCGGACAAAGCTTGAAAGATATAAACTGCTGCCGCCGTCCCTTTCAGGTACGGCGGCAAAATTATGCCTGTGAACTAAAATAGGTTGACCCGCACGGGCTGAAATGGTATTATAAGCTGTGTATGTGAACCCAAGTATAAGCGTGCACATGGAGGAACTCTATGAAAAACCGTGCTGCAAGAATCGTGATAGCAATAATATTCCTCGCGGGATTTATGTTCTATACCTATAGACAGGAGGGCATCCACTCCCACAGCGTGGACGTTGAATCCTGGGGGCCTGCCGGAGGGCTCAAGCCCGAGGGCTATACCTCTGACGGCACCCTTGAAGAAGCCGCTGACGTGCAGGATGAGCCGGAGCCGACGCCCGAAGCAACGCCGGAGCCCGCTGTAGACCCGGACTCGCCCGAGGGCAGAGCCGCGGCGCTTGGGCTTCCCGCCCCGCCGAATATCGACGTTAACAGCTGGGAGTTCATGCTTGTAAACGGCGATAATTCCATTGACCAGTATGAGCCCGCGCAGCTTGCCTACCTGAACATGACTGCCGACGAGACGGACATACAGACCGACTATAACCCCAACCGCTGCCCAGTTGATGAGCGTATCGCGCAGCCGCTGCTCGACATGGCGCTCGGCTGCAAGGCCGCGGGGCTGCCGGTGTATCTCTCCTCGGGCTACCGCAGCTATTCCGAGCAGGCCGCGAACTTCACGCGTGTGTGCAACAATAACGGCGTGAGCGACGGTAAGGATTCAAACGGGCATTATATCACCATGCCCGCCGGGTGCAGCGAGCACCAGTCCGGGCTTGCCTGCGATATAACCGATGTCTACCATGAGATCAAGAACTCCGAGATCGAGAACACCGATACCTATAAGTGGCTGCTTGAGCACTGCGCGGAGTATGGCTTCATCCACCGCTTCCCATCCGGCAAGGAGGATGTGACCGGCGTAATGTATGAGCCGTTCCATTTCCGCTATGTCGGCACCGAGGCTGCGCAGTATATCGAGCAGAACGGCCTCTGCTTTGAGGAGTTCATAGCGCTCTATAAGGACTGACGCTGTGACTTGAGAAGGTAATTATAATAGTAGGCCTTTTCGTGGTGGCCAACTGTGGGTCACTCCGTGGGGCATCTCTTGCCTCTCCCCTTGGGAGAGGTGGCCGAGCGCAGCGAGGACGGAGAGGGCAAACAACTTGATGTTATCATTCAAAAAGGCGCTTTTCCCACCTTGCCGCGTTAGGGTTTGCGGGTCTGCATTCGCTGAGCCCCGCAAAGCCTGCGGCTGCGGAAAAAGCGGCATGCCTTCATCTGCCACAGGCAGCGGCATACCGCTTTTCCCCTCTCAGTCACCTTCGGTGACAGCTCTCCCAGAGGGAGAGCCAAGGGCTTGTACCCCTTCTGCGAAAAGCTAAAATAAATAGCAAATAGAAAGAGAGGGTGCGTACCCTCTCTTCTTGTATATGCCGCGTTATTTCAGCAGCTCGTCATAAGTTGTGTTCAGCGCGTCACGTATCGCGCGCAGCTGCACGGCCTGAATGTGCTGTATGCCGCGCTCGATTTTGACAAGGCACTCGCGCGTCATATCCACGCCCTGAAGCTGCACCATGCGCACAAGCTCCGTCTGCCCGATGCCGCGGGAAAGGCGAATCTTGCGTATGTTTGCACCGATATTTATCTCGTCCTGCTTTATTTTCTGCATACCGCGCCCTCTCTTCTACGGAAATTATTATAGATAGAAACGCCCTGCCCGGCAAGCCCGAACCCCCTGTACATCGCTTACAAAAATACAAGAAAAATTTCTGCAAAAACGCCGAAAAAAGTGCTTGACATACGGGGCATATATTGGTATATTAATTAGGCGCGAGTGCGAAAAGCACGGGCGTATTATGCGATGAAGCGGGAGATTGCTCGTGAAAGCGAGGTAACTTCCGTGGAGTATGTCCGGTGTTGATATCTTTCAACACGAAATCGGGCGGCTGAAACCTATCCGGTACACGCGTATATCGCGCGCACGGATGGCGGACCGGCTGAGAAATGAGCCGGTTTGTTTTTCGGACGCGGCCTGATACGCACGGTTGTGTGTATAGGAAAAACGGGTTTCATCCGTACGCATAATGGCGGAGCCAATGCCGCCGAAAAAACGTACGAAAAAGGAGAAAAAACATGGCAAGCACCAACAAGAACATGATCCGTATCCGCCTCAAGGCCTACGATCATCAGCTCATCGACAAGGCTGCCGAGACCATCGTTGAAGCTGCAAAGCGCACCGATGCAAAGGTTTCCGGCCCCATCCCCCTGCCCACCAAGACCGAGATCGTCACCATCCTTCGTGCCGTTCACAAGTACAAGGACAGCCGTGAGCAGTTCGAGCGCCGCACCCACAAGCGCCTTAT
>CAKTKV010000107.1 GCA_934572355.1 uncultured Oscillospiraceae bacterium | reverse complement strand
CGCAGACGGAGGATCAGCGCGTCGAGCGCACAGAGAAAGGCCGCCCCCGCTGCCGTGCCGGCAGCTGCGGGGAGCCAGCACGGGAGAGTTCCCTCCGTCCGCGTCTGCTCTATTGCGGGCAGAAGCATGCTCCATACCGTAGCCGCGGTCATCACTCCCCCGGCAAAGCCCATCATCCCGGTCTGTGATCTGGGCAGCGCGTCCTCACGGCAGAAGAGCACCGAGGCCGCGCCCAGAGAGGTCATAAGAAATATAAAGCCAACGCCGAGCGCAGCCCAGCCGACAGAAGAAAGCATAGCAGATCAACGCCTTATCAGATAAATAATGAATAACGGATCGCAGTGCGACCCGTTATTTCTTTCAGTATCATACTATGCCTTAGTTCCGGTATCGGTCACCCGACCATGGCGATAAGCTCCTTATCGGTATAGATGCGCATATTGTCAATGTCCCTGTTCGCGCATTCCTGCTCAAGCTTTGCGGCCATGAGCTCGTAATAATCCCCGTCCTCGGCATTGAGCTTTCGGGCAAGGCGCGGCAGCTCTTTTTCGCAGACGGTACGCAGGTTCTCGCCCTCCTCGGCGCAGTGGTCAAGCAGCCACTCCAGCGCCTCGCGGTCGGTCATGGAGCGGTCGATATAATACTTTTGACCATAGAGGCCGTAGAGCACACGCTGCGCGTCAAGGTAGCCGATGGCCATATCGCGTCTTGACTGCTCCGCGTCAAAATTCAGCACGAAGCCAAGGTCGGAATTTGTGTGTATGGTGGTGACGTTCACATCCTCCGGCATCCTGAAGCGTCTCTCCCAGCCCATGCCGGGGATGCGCACGGCGATAATGTCCTTATAGCCGTTGACAACGAGCGCATGCAGGGGCAGACTGTCGACAAAGCCGCCGTCGGTATAGAGCTTGCCGCCGAGCTTTTCGAGACGGAAGCTCGGATGATAGGCGCTGGCAAGCAGCATGTCGCATATCTCGTCCTCAGGCAGATCGTTGATCTTTATTTCAAGACCCTTGCGGTCGGTCAGGGAGACGGTGGAGACAAACAGCTCCACATCGGACTGCTTGACCTTTTTCACATCGACGACCTCGCGCACCCACGCGCGCAGCGGCGCGACGTCAAGCCCGCGGTTGCGGATGATCTCGAACATCTGCGGGATGAGCTCCTGAATATCGCCAAGCTCCAGCTCGCCGTTCATGGCCTTGTGCAGGTCCTCCTCGCCCTCCTTGTCAAGCTCGATGACCTTGGAAAGGCGCATATCGTTCCACGCCGTCTCAGCGCGTGGCAGGTCGCGCATCGCCATGAGCGCGCCGTTGAGCGCGCCGACGGAGGTACCGGAAACGGCGTTATACTTTATCCCCGCCTCCTCCAGCGCCTTCCACGCGCCGATCTCATAAGCACCCTTGGCTCCGCCGCCCTCAAGGGCTATGGCATAGGTCTTGCTTGTGTCAAGCTTAAGCTGCATTGTATATTCCTCCTGCTTACAGGTATCTTTTTATTTTTGCATATGTTCATTATAACATAGCCCCAAGCCGCGCACAAGTGTTCTTCGGCGCGCTGCAATACGCTACAACACTCCGGATATCCACAGCGTCAGCACCGCGGCGGAAGCGCCCAGTACAAACACCGCCATCGGCGGAAGTCCCGTGTACCGGCGCGGCGGGAGCGCGCGCTGCGCGTGTCCCTCGGCAGCGCTCTTCGCCTGACGCAGCAGCTCACCTCGGCTGATACCGGGATCATAATCGTCGCGCAGGATGAACACGGCTTCGGCAAACATATCGTCCGGGGTCTTAATAACGATCGCACGGCGCATGTTCCCGCGCAGCACAGGGCGGCTCTCCGCGTCCGCTCCCGAATACGGCGCACGGAAAAGCGCCCCGACGCTGCACAGCATTCCGCGCAGGCGCTCACCAAGCCGCGCGCTCATGCCCGCTCCTCCACGCGGACGGTCACGACGGTCATGTCGTCATTGACCCCGTAGCGGCTCTCGGCCTCCTTGAGCGTTGCGCGGGCAAGCGCCTTCATATCGTCAAAGCCCTTGTTCAGAAGCTGCTTGAGCCACTCGTCCTCGGCGTCGACTATCACGCCGTCAGTCGCGATGACCGCGGTCGATCCGGGGCGCAGGCGCATGCGCACGGTGTCCGGCGCGATACCGGCTCCCATGGAGATACCGGCGGCAAGCGTCTCGCACTTTATGCGGCGGATGCTCTTGCCGCTTTTCACGTAGGACGGAGCCGCGCCGTATTTATAGAAGCAGGTCTCTCCGGTGAAGAGGTCGACACACATGAGGTCGACTGTAGCATAGCCCCAGCTGTCCCCGCTGCGCAGGAGCAGAACGGAGTTGAGGATCTTCATCGCAACGGCAGGGTCGACTCCCGAGCGCAGGAACTTCTCAAGAATGGCAACGACCTGTGTGCTGTCCTGCGCTGCCTCGTCGCCGCAGCCGGTGCCGTCGGCAAGGATGACGCAGAGGACGCCCGCGTCGGTCTTGAAATAAGTCCCCTTATCGCCGCTGACCTTCTCGCCCTTTTTCTTCATGGCCGCGATGCCGACGGATACAGCAAGGGGTTCCGCCTCGAGCAGCACGAGCTTTGAGCACTCCTCCCCCGCTGCCGCCGCGCTGCGGCACAAACGCGCCCCGACGACGGCGGAGAGCTTTTCAAGATAGTTCTCCTCCCGCAGCAGCGGCGTGAGCCGCCCGCTCTCGATGGTGACATGCAGCCTCCCTCCGCCGTCGCGGTAGACGGAGGCGTCGGCGTCGATATCCATGCTGCGCAGATAGCGGATGAGCCGGCGCTCGGCCAGCGGGTCGGAGCCGTTGAGGCTGCCGAGCTCATCGGCCACGCGCGAGAGGACGTCCGCCATGTCCATGTACTGTCCCCATGCGACGCTCCGGTTCTCCGTAAGCCCGATGCGCAGCTGCTTCCGGTAGGCCTGCGCGCGAAGCTCTGCGTTCACGGCAGAAACGAAAGCCGGGAGCTTATCGCAGCGGTCGCGGAAGAAGCCGGGCAGGTCGCTGACATCAAGGCTGCCATGCTCGACCATGGCCTGCGTCGCGTCGTTCATTGCGGAGAGGGTATCGACATACTCCGCGTTCCAGCAGCGGTTCTTGTTTTTGCAACGGACGCAGACCTCGTCCGCCGCGCGGTCAAAGATACGGGCGACATTTTCATCATTGCCCGGCTCCTCGACGCTGCGGCGCACCGTTTCAAACAGCCCCGCATAAGCCTCGCTGAGATTCCGCACGCGGTTTGCCGCGAAGCGCCGCAGCCCGGATTCCCCGCTGCCGCGCTCCATGTGCTGGAGCATGAGACCGACATGGTTGAGAAGCGAGCCCGGCAGGAGCATGAACACGACAGATGCGCAGAAGGTCTCAAACAGGGCATTGATATGCACCTCCGCCGTCCACGCGCACACAACGGAGAGCGCCCCCGCGAGAATGAACGACAGCACAAAGATCACCCGGCCATGCTTGCCGAACACACCAGAGAGCAGCCCCGCGAAGGAATAGGCCATGGTATAAAACGGGGCCCCGGCGCTCGAAACATCCATCGCGAGTCCCAGCACCGTGCCGACCGCGGCGCCCGTGAGCATGCCGCCCTTCATCGCCGAGGTCATCACAAGCACCAGCGCCATGAAGCGCCCGATGGAGACGGTGTTGAAGATCATGATGCGCGAGAAGGCCATCAGCGCGCAGGCGGACATTATCATCACCGACACGCTGTGCCGCAGCTCGGCGGTCTCGGTCTCGCACAGACCGCCGGAGAGCGCTTCGCGGAAGAAATACGTCCCGCCGAATGCGAGGTTCACTTCCAGAAATATCTCCGCCGCCGCGGGCAGCTGCCCCGGCGACATGGAGAAGCTGCCGAGAAAGCCGGTCAGCCCCATGACTAGTCCCGCGGCTGTCGGCATGAAGAAGCTGCTCTTATACACCTCCAGCTCATGGAACACAAAGGACACCGTATACACCAGCACCGCCGCGGCGATATACCGTATCCCCCACTCCAGCCCGCCGCCGAGGAGATATCCGAGCGCCGCACCCGTGAGCGCGAACACCCCGCTTATCCCGGGTCCGGAGCATGCGACCATCGCCATGCCGAAGGGCGCGCCGTCCCCAAGCACGCGCGAGCAGGACATCACTCCGCCGAGGAGCATATATATCCCGCAGCGCGCCGCGATAAGAAGGCGCACGTCCGCTCCGCCGCCCGCAGCCTTCAGGGCAGAAAGCCTGCCCTGACTCCCAACATCCATAGTTCTCTTCCTCCTGAGTTTACATAAGATATGATTATTATAGTTATGTAACGCGTAGAAGGACGTCGCTCTGCGCTGTTGCATATAATTTTATGTTCAGGAAAAATAAAAGGAAAAGAAAAAATTCGTTCATCAGGGGGCAAATCTTATCCTTGTAATAAATTTTTCGGCGTGTTAGAATAAAGGGCACGGTCAATACACGATAAATTATAAGGAGCGTCGCTATGAGCCAGATAAAAGACATCGCCCTCGCCCCCTCGGGCGAAATGAAAATAGACTGGGTGGAGCGCAACATGCCTGTGCTGCGCGGCATCGGTGAGGACTTTAAGAAAACGCAGCCCTTCGCCGGGCTCAAGATAGCGCTGTCGGTACACCTTGAGGCAAAGACGGCGTATCTCTGCCGCGTGCTCGAAATGGGCGGCGCGGAGATGTACGTCACCGGCTCAAACCCGCTCTCGACGCAGGACGACGTCGCTGCCGCGCTCGCTTCCGGCGGCATGGAGGTCTTCGCAAGCTACGGCTGCACGATGGAGGAATATGAAGACTGCCTCTGCCGAGTGCTCGAGGTCGGCCCCAACATCATAATCGACGACGGCGGCGACCTTGTACACCTCATGCACACGAAGTACACCGGGCTTATCCCCGGCGTCATCGGCGGCTGCGAGGAGACGACCACCGGCATACACAGGCTCAGGATCATGGCAAAGAACCATGAGCTGCGCTTCCCGATGGTCATGGTCAACGAGGCCGACTGCAAGCATATGTTCGATAACCGCTACGGCACGGGTCAGTCCGTGTGGGACGGTATAAACCGCACGACGAACCTCATCGTCGCCGGCAAATACGTCGTCGTCTCCGGCTACGGCTGGTGCGGCAAGGGCGTCGCGCTGCGCGCAAAGGGGCTGGGCGCAAAGGTCATCGTCACCGAGGTCGACCCGATCCGCGCGCTCGAAGCCGTCATGGACGGGTACGAGGTCATGCCGATGAAGGACGCGGCGCGCGTGGGCGACATGTTCGTCACCGTCACAGGGTGCAGCGGCATCATTACGACTGAGCACTTCAAGACGATGAAGGACGGCGCGATACTCACAAACGCCGGGCACTTCGACGTCGAGGTCGACATGGCTGGGCTTGAAAAGCTCGCCGTCAGGAAATATGACGCTCGGCACAATATACAGGGCTACGTCCTGCCGAACGGCAAGACGCTCTTCACCATCGCCGAGGGCAGGCTCGTGAACCTCGCCGCAGGCGACGGGCATCCGGC
>CAKTKV010000106.1 GCA_934572355.1 uncultured Oscillospiraceae bacterium | reverse complement strand
TTATTCCTTATCCTCGGCTGCCTTTGCTTCCTCAATGACCTTCTGCTGGACATTGCCGGGAGCCTCTTCGTAGCGGATGAACTTGCAGGTGAAGGAGCCGCGGCCCTGAGTCATGGAGCGCAGGTCGATCGTGTAGGAGCTCATCTCAGCCATGGGTACCTCAGCCTCGACGGTCTGCATGCCGTCCTCAGCAGTCATGCCGAGCACGGTGCCGCGGCGCTTGGAGCTGATATCGCTCATGATGTCGCCGAGGTTCGCGTCGGGGATGGTGACCTGAAGCAGGCCGATAGGCTCAAGAATGGTGGGCTTGGCCTTGGGGATACCGTCCTGATATGCCAGACGTGCAGCGGTCTGGAAAGCCATATCGTTGGAGTCGACAGGGTGGTAGGAGCCGTCGTACAGAGTGGCCTTCAGGCCGACCAGCGGGTAGCCGGCGAGGACGCCCTTGACTACTGCGTTGCGCAGACCCTTTTCGACGGAGGGGAAGAAGTTCTTGGGGACGGAGCCGCCGAAGACTTCCTCCGCGAAGATCATATCGTCCTGCTCGTCCTGCGGCTCGAAGCGGATCCAAACGTCACCGAACTGGCCGGAACCGCCGGACTGCTTCTTATGACGGCCGTGTGCCTCGACCTTGCCCTTGATCTTCTCACGGTAAGCAACGCGCGCGGGCTTGAGCTCGGTCTCAACGCCGAAGCGGCTCTTGAGCTTTGCGCAGAGAACGTCGACCTGAATGTCGCCCTCGCCGGAGATGACCATCTGGTGGGTCTCGGCGTTGTTGACAAGATGGAAGGAGATATCTTCCTCGTTGAGTCTTGCAAGACCGCCGGCGACCTTGTCGTCCTGACCCTTGGTCTTGGGGGAGATAGCCATGGAGTAGCAGGGCTCGGGCAGCTCGATAGCGGGCAGCTCGACCTCGTTCTTCGGATCGCAGACCGTGTCGCCGGTTCTCCAATCCATCTTGCCGACGGCGACGATATCGCCGCAGCAGGCTTCCTTGACCTCGGTGGTCTTCTTGCCGCAGACGGTGTAGAGACGGCCGAGCTTATCGGTGCTGGAGGTGCGGACATCGCGCAGGGACATATCAGCGGTGATCTTGCCCTGCATGATCTTGACGAAGCTGTACTTGCCGAACTGGTCGGAAATGGTCTTGAACACGAAGCCGACGGTGGTACCGGCGGGGTCGATGCCGTCCATCTCGGCGGGGTTGGAGACGTAATCAACAATACCCTGAAGCATAGCCTCGGTGCCGATGTTGCTCATCGCAGCGCTTGCGAAAACGGGAACGACGCTGCGCTCTCTCAGACCGATGCGCAGACCCTCGATGGTGTCTTCCTCGCTCAGCTCCATGTTCTCGAAGAACTTCTCCATGAGCTCCTCAGTAGCGCCGGCAGCGGTCTCCATCAGAGCCTCACGCAGCTCTTCGACCTTGCTTGCGTCAGAAGCGGGAACAGCGACCTTGGCGGTCTTGCCGCCCTTGGTCTGGTAAGCGACGTTGTGGACAACGTCGATAACACCGGTGCCGTCAGACATGGGGACGGTGACAGCGCAGACGATGCTGCCGTACTTTGCCTTGAGTGCGTCGAGCACTGCATAGTAGTCGCCGTGCTCCTCATCGCACTTGGAGATGCAGAAAGCGGCGGGGACGTTCGCGGCCTTGAGGTACTTCCAGGAACGCTCTGCGCCGACGGAGATACCGTCCTTTGCCGAGCACAGGATGACGCCTGCTTCAACGGCACGGATGGACGCGAGGGCTTCGCCGACGAAGTCGAAGTAGCCGGGGCAGTCAAGGACGTTGATCTTGCAGCCGCCGAACTCGACAGGCGCGACGGATGCGGATATGGTTATCTGGCGCTTGATCTCTTCGGCGTCGTAGTCGCAGACGGTGTTGCCGTCGCTGACCTTACCCTGACGGTCGATAGCGCCGGTGGTGAAGAGCATGCTCTCAGCCAGACTGGTTTTGCCGCTGTTGCCGTGACCCAGCAGGCAGATGTTGCGAATGTTTTTGGTTTCGTAGCTCATTTGTTGCTTCCTCTCTGTTGGTTTATATGTGCTTTTATGCAAAATAGTAATCAGCAATCAATTTATTATACACTATGAAAATCAGCTTGGCAACAGGAAAATTGAAAAAACCCGCGCCCTTGAATCAAAGGCGCAGGCTTATAAGGTTAAGCTTGTCACTTCGTGTTGACGTACAGGCTGACAGCAGCGGCGGGCAGAGCCCACAGCAGAGCCGACAGCAGTATAAAGCCGAGACTGACGCTTCCAGCGGTCAGGAACTTCACAAACACTGTGAACACGCCGATCACTGCTGCAATGGTCGTCAGCAGCAGGTTCGTTCTCGTCGCCATGTATATCTTGTGCCCGACATCGGCGACCTCGGTGAGCGGCCCTAAGCCCTCGTTGCAGACAACGGCGGCGATGCGGCTGTCCTTACCGGAGGATGGGGTCGACAGCTCGAAGCGCTCCACATAAGGCGGAAAGTCGTAGCCGTCGGTAGCAATGTCGAATATGTTGTGCAGAAGCTCAGGGTTAATGTTGAAGTCGCGTATCGCGAAGACCGGGTGCCGGTCGGAGCGCACAAGGTCTATAAGTGCGCGGCGCACCTGCGGCATCGGTTCATAGTGCAGGGAGAAAATGCCGTAAAGTATGCCGTCGATCGCGAGGAGGACGGAGGTCTTGTCCGTCAGGCGGAAGGGGATGCGCACATTCATCAGCCGCATCAGATCGGTGCTGCCGCACAGAACGGTGCGTCCGTCGATAATGCCGCTTGCCCCGCCGCCGGGGAGACATTCAAAGTTCTCAACATGCTTGAGAGAGCAGCCGTTTTCCTCCATGAGCTTTCCGAAGCATCCCGCGGCGCAGGAGCCGACCGCCGCGACCATAGTCCCGGCGTAGGAGATGACGTTCTGTGCATCGCCGTCGGCGAATATGCGCACGCTCTCCATCGTCACGCACTCTTCGGGGAAGAGGTCGCGGTCGGTGACGATGAGGCTCTTGCTCACGCCGAGGTCACACAGACCGGACCAACCGGCGATAGCGCCGCCGACTCTGAATATGCGCGCCGTGCCGAGAAAATACGGCAGTGCGAAGGCGGACAGAGCCATGAACGGAACAGTCGGGGCGAGCAGTGCGGAGAATATATAGACAAAGTCCGAGCCGCAGCCGGAGACCGCAGCGACGATAACAGCCAGCAGCAGCGCCAGCACTGCAAGGATCGGGGCGAGCCTGAGAAACAGTGTCTCGTCAGGCGGCGCTTCCTCGGCACGGCGGACAAAGCCCGTCGCCGGGCGCTGTGACTTGAGCAGCGTAAGCTCTCTTTTGCCAAGCTTGTTTTCGCCGGTCACGGAGTAGAAGCGCTTGCCGATGGCCGGGACGCGCGTTGCTTTGCGCAGCCCCTTGACGTTCAGATACGTCGATATCAGTATGCCGAAAAGCGAGAGGCTTGTCAGCGCGCAAAGCGGGATGTGCGCCCTCGCCGTGTCAGACAGCGCGACTATCAGCGCGTCCGCTCCGCTTATAAGGCAGGAGAACACCGCGAGAGTATCCGCCCCGAAGCGCAGCCGCATGATGTTGAGAATAGCCGTCGTGACAATATCGAGGCACAGCAGCATGACCGCTGCCTGAAGCCCGAAGCACGCAGCGGCGGAGACGGGCAGCGTGCGCAGCATACCGGGCAGCGGGAGCTGGAGAGATATGTAGCACAGCAGTGCCATCAGCACCGCGCTTATTTTAATGCGCAGCGACATTGACCGCGTGAACGAACCGTAGTATTTTGATGCGGCGGCGGGTGTGACCTCGGCTCCGAGATCCTCTTCGTTGTCGCTCATCGTCGCGGCGGTGTCGCCGCGCGCCGTGCCCCTGACGCGCAGGAACAGCGATGCGAAGAGTGAGAGCACATATTCGCGGAAACTCGGCGGGAAGTACGCGTCCTCCTCTGAGAACTTCTTGCCATCCCCGCCGGCGTCCGCATCGAAGCCGTAGTCGTCGTCCTCAGCGTATTCGCCGTTTTTATCGGCGGTGTCGTCATAGCCGCTGTAGATGGGCGTCCGTTTACCGGAGACGTCTGTTTCAGGCTCTGCGACCTCGGGCGCGGGCTTTTCTTTTTTCTTTTTCTTCCTGCCGAATTTATGCTTTTTGCGGACGGGCTCTTCTTCCGCGCCGTCGTTTGCGGGATCGTCGTAATCCGGTGTCCACTGAGACGGGCTATACCCGGTCTGCGGTGTCGGTTCATAGTTTTCATCGGCGCTCAGGTCGACAGCTTTGCTGCCGTACTGCATGCGGCTTGCCGCACGCTTGCCGCTGAGATTGAAGCGGCTGTCTATCTCGTTCTCGGCATCGGGATCGGCGGAGTATACGGTGCTGCCGCCCTCGGCGGAATATCGCGTCGGGTCGGCATCATAGCCGTCAGTGCTCGGGTCGTAGGGCAGATCGTCCTCGACCTCGGGTTCTGCGTAGTCCTGCTCATAGCCTGCCTGCATCTGCGCGATGTAGCGGCGCGCCTCCTGCTCCATTGCGCCGCGCGCACCGGAGTGTTCAGTGGCGGGGGGAGCGTATTCCGGTTCCTCCACCGGCTGCGGCTCATTGTAGCCGCCGTCATCATACTGCCACGTACCCTGCGCGGGCGCGGAGTCATAAGTGCCGCTGCCGTCGGGAGCATAGCCGTAATCGTCGTCGTTGTAATATGTATCGGTATATTCCGGAGTGTAGTTCTGTGTGGCAGCAGCATACGAATGATCGTAATCAAAATCATCAGCAGGCTCTGTCTTGCTCCGACTGTCCGCAACATGCTTTTCGGACTTCGGCTGGAGCTTGCTCTTGAGAAAGCTCTTCAGATGGCTGATACCGGGAACCGTGGGGAAAGGCTTGCTGCTGTCCTCCTCTGCGTAATTGCCGACGTCGGAAGGCTCAGCGTTGTCGTAGCCAAGATCCTGTGCGCCGTAACTGTCATCGACGTAGTCATCATAGCTGCTGCCGGTATCTTCGGGCTCTGCGTCCCAATGCGCCGAGGCTGTGCCGGGGGTATAGACACGCACGTCATCGTCCTCATCGAGATAGAACGGCGAATAGCCGGAGTCATCCGCCCCGGACGAAGCGTCCGAGTGTGACTCCAGCTCGTATGTCGACAGTATGCTGTCAAACGGCATGTCGGTATAAGATTCAGTTGTGGGATCGAAGTCCAGACTGAAATCTTTCATATCCTGATCCTTGTTTCTATATGTAGGGCGCGCTATGCTCCACTGCGGAAGCGTGAGAAAAATGTCAGCTCTGCGCGCTGCGCTGACGGAGCACCTCATACATCGTCACGGCGGCAGCCGCGGAGGCGTTGAGGGAGCTGACCTGCCCCTTCATGGGCAGGCTGAGAATAAAGTCGCAGCTCTCCTTGACGAGACGGCTCATGCCCTCGCCCTCGGAGCCGATGACGAGCGCAATAGCACCGGTGAGGTCGGTCGACCACAGGCCGTTCTGCCCGTCGGCGGCGGTGCCATAGACCCACAGGCCGTTATCCTTGAGCTCTTTTAT
>CAKTKV010000105.1 GCA_934572355.1 uncultured Oscillospiraceae bacterium | reverse complement strand
GGCTTTTACGGTGAATGTCTGCGCCTTGAAATATTCGGCCAGTCGCATGCGGAGTCCGTCGGCATGACGCTTGAGGGCGTACCCGCCGGGACGCGCGTGGACTTTGACGCGCTTCTGCGTTTCATGCAGCGCCGCGCGCCGGGGAGGAGCGAATACGCCACGGCGCGCCGCGAGGCGGACGTGCCGGAGTTCACTTCCGGGCTGCGCGATGGTGTGACGGACGGGATGCCCATCACAGCGGTCATTCGCAACACCGATGTGCGCCCACAGGATTATGACGCGCTGCGCACTGTGCCGCGGCCGGGACACGCGGACTATTCGGCGTGGCTCAGGTGCGGCAGCATACCCACGGGCGGCGGAGAATTTTCCGGGCGCATGACGGCGCCGCTATGCATCGCGGGCGGGATATGTTTGCAGCTGCTTGAAAATGAGGGCGTGAGCATCCGTGCGCGCGTCAACGAGATAGGCGGCGCGCACGATGAAAAAGCGATGCACGATAAGATCATGCAGGCCAAGGCGGAGGGGGACTCAGTCGGCGGTGTGATCGAGTGCGTTGCGGAGGGAGTCCCGGCAGGGCTCGGCGGCGCGCTGTTCGGCGGCATGGAGAGCCGTATATCCGCCGCGGTGTTCGGCATCCCGGCGGTAAAGGGCATAGAGTTCGGCGCGGGCTTTGCTTCGGCACGCCTGCGCGGCAGCGAGAATAACGATGAATTCTGCATCAATGGCGGCAGGATAGAGACGCGCGGCAACAACTGCGGCGGCATCCTCGGCGGCATCACGGACGGTATGCCGCTTGTGTTCCGCGCAGCGGTGAAGCCGACGCCGTCGATAGTGAAGCCGCAGCGGAGCGTCGATTTGCACACGCTTGAGGAGACGACGATAGAGATACACGGGCGGCACGATGCGTGCATAGTGCCGCGCGCTGTGCCGTGCGTGGAGGCTGCGGCGGCGATAGCGATATATGACGCGTGGCTTGCGCGCAGAGGAGATACGGAACGGGCATGAAGCTTGAGGAATACAGAGAGAAAATAGACGCGGTCGATGAGAAGCTTGTCGCGCTCTTTGCCGAGCGGATGGAGCTTTCGCGCGCCATTGCGGAATATAAGAAAGAGAACGGCCTGCCGGTGCTCGACGCTTCGCGCGAGAAAGAGAAGCTGAAGAGCGCCGCGGAGCGGTCACCGGCGGAGCTGCGGGAGTATACGCGCAGGCTCTATGCGCTGCTCTTTGAGCTGAGCCGTGATTACCAGCGGGAGCTTATCGGAAAGGAGCGCGGCTGATGCTCAGATGCGGACTGCTTGGGGAGAAGCTGGGGCACAGCTATTCCCCGGAAATACACAAAATGCTCGCCGGGTACGAATACCGGCTCTATGAGCGCCGTGCGGAGGAGCTTGAGAGCTTCATAAGAGGCGGCGAGTGGGACGGGCTGAACGTGACCATGCCGTATAAAAAGGCCGTGCTCCCGTTCTGCGATGAGCTGGGCGAGCGCGCGCGGCTCTCCGGCAGCGTGAACACGCTGGTGCGCCGCGCGGATGGCAGCATCTACGGGGACAACACGGACATGTTCGGCTTTGAGAGCCTGCTGCGCGTGAACGGGATAGACCCCGCCGGGACTAAGGCGCTCGTGCTCGGCAGCGGCGGAGCCTGCGCCTCGGTGCGCGCTGTGCTCCAAAGCCTCGGCGCGGAAACCGTAGTCATAAGCCGCCGCGGGGAGGACAATTACAATAACCTTGAGCGCCACCGCGACGCGGGGATTATAGTGAACACCACGCCGCTGGGCATGTACCCGAATAACGGCGCACAGGCGGTCGACCTGACGATGTTCCCAAACTGCCGCGCGGTGCTGGACATCGTATATAACCCGGCGCGCACGGCGCTGCTGCTTCAGGCGGAGGAGCTCGGCATAAAGCACGCTGGCGGGCTGCATATGCTCGTCGCACAGGCGAAGAGAAGCAGCGAGCTTTTCACCGGCGCACGCATCGACGATAATGAGATAAGCCGCATCGAGCGGGCGCTTATGCACCGGATGATGAACATCGTCCTTGTCGGCATGCCCGGCTGCGGCAAGACGACCGTCGCAGGGATAATCGGCAGGATGACAGGCCGCCCTGTGCAGGATGTGGACACAATGATCGAGCAGCGCGCAGGGATAACGATACCGGAGATATTCGCCAGAAGCGGCGAGGAGGGCTTCCGCAAAGTCGAGACGCAGATCATAACCGAGGCCGGGGCGCAGTCCGGGACTGTGATCGCGACCGGCGGCGGGAGTGCCACGCGGCAGGAGAACTATGCGCCGCTGCACCAGAATGCGGTGATCGTCTGGCTGCAGCGCGATATCGATAAGCTCCCGCGCGACGGACGCCCGCTGTCTGCCCGCGCCGACCTGAACGAAATGTTCCGCCGCCGCGCGCCGATGTACTCGGCGTTCGCGGACATGACCGCCGACAATAACGGTACGCCCGAGGCTGCGGCGGAGATGATACTGGAGGCGCTCAAATGAAGTTTCTGATAATAAACGGGCCGAACATCAATATGCTCGGCATCAGGGAACCGGAGATATACGGCGCGCAGAGCTATGGGACACTCACGGAGCTGTGCCGCAAAACCTGCGAGTCCGATGGCATAGAGGTGAAGCTGTTCCAGTCGAACCATGAGGGCGCTATCGTGGACGAGATACAGGCGGCCTACGGCGTCTTTGACGGGATCGTCATAAACCCCGCGGCCTATACGCACACGAGCATCGCGATACTCGACGCGCTCAAGGCCGTCGCAATCCCCGCGGTGGAGGTGCATATATCGGACATCACATCCCGCGAGAGCTTCCGGCAGGTATCCTACGCCGGCATGGTCTGCGTCAAGACCTTTGCCGGCCTCGGCTTTGACGGCTACGTACAGGCCATACGGTTCTTGAAGGGGTATGTGCTCAAGAACGCAGGGTGGGAATTGAAGAAAATATGAAAAGGCGGCTCTCTCAAGAATCTTGAGAGAGCCGATGAATTATTTTCTATAGTGCTTCTTACTTCTCAGCCGCTGACGCCAATAGACCGAGCGCCTTTCTGCCGAGCTGCTCAAGCTTTGGGGAGAGCTTATCAACGGCCTTGTCCCACAGCTTGCCGAGGGTCGCCTGACGGAGCAGATCGACAGCCGTACCTGCAAGGTACACCATGGCTATGGTGCTCAGAGCCTGCACCGGCAGCAGAGGGGAGTTTACATACGGAGCGGGATCGAGCATAACGAACCATATTCTCAATACATCCCGCGCGAGGATGCTCTCATGGAACAGGTAGACACCGAAGGTGGCGCGGCCGAGGGTATTGACAGCCGGGATGAAGGCCGGCTCCTTGCTCAGGAAATACCGCAGCAGCTCCAGCGCGAACATATAGCCGAAAATGCTGCTGTCCGTGCCGAGCCTGTTCGACAGATCAAGGATGGAAATATTTCCTGTCCCGCTTCCGACGAAGGTACATGCCCACGCGAATGCCGGGATGCACGCGCCCCATGCCAAGGCTCTCCATAGACCGCGCTTTTTCCCCGACGGCTCAGCACCGCCGTATAGCCGCAGATATGCCGCCGTGAGGTATAGCGTTACAAACCAGCACTGCTCATTAAAAAACATGTGCACTCTGAAAAATGTCGGCAATATTGAATACAGAAACAGCAGCAGAAGAATGCTCAGCCTCAGCTTGTCCTTCCCGACACTTGCGGCGAAGCGATTCAGCAGCGGCGAGAGCAGTAAAAGCAGAACGTAGTACGACGCAAACCAATAATAGCCGCTGGTGATCGGGAATGCAGATATCCGCAGGATGCCGCGGTCTGCGCTATAGCCGAAAGCAAGCACGGCTATTGCCAGCGTAAACAAACTGTAGAACCACAGCTGCCCGGCTATTTTCAGCAGACGCTTCAGGCTGAACTCCTGCTTTGCCAGATAATAGCCCGAGATCATGACAAAGAGGTTAACTCCCGTTTTGCCATAGTTCCCGATAAGGTCTATGAAGTATTTGCCGGGACTTGAATACAGATCCTCCGCGTAGAAGCTATATATTGAATAATGATACGCTGCGATCATCAGCATCGCAGCGATGCGCAGCAGTTCTATATTGGAGTTGCGCTGCGCCTTCGGCGCTCCGGACAGCTCCCGGACCGTGTTCTGTGATCCCATACCTTTGTCATTCCCCTAAAAACCCAGCGTTTTTGCGCGGCTATGTTACCATGGTATTGTAACATACGCTTCCCAGGAAAACAACAGCGTTTCAACGGAGCGTGCGCGGATTAGCCTACGTTCTCAGCGACTCCTTGGATCCGCGGAGCCTGCCTCGCCATAGGATGTACAGAATATAGAAGGGCGTCATAATAAACGAGGGACGATGATGCCGTTAAGACGGAACAGGGCGCACCAGACAAGAGCCAAGCCCATGCATGCCGCTGAGGAACAACTCATTTTCTCCGGCTGCGGATGCTTCATCATTATCAGCACAACGGCCGCCATGCAAAGCGCGGCAGGGCAGTCCTTCCATGGCGCAAAGCATGCGTTGGAGCGAGCGCTCAGCCAGGCAAGAGACAGCAGCTGCACAAAGGCGATGGCTTCGAACCGGAACCCTTTGGAGTAGAAGAACTCCGCAAACGCCAAGTTGACAGCGATCAAGCCCACAAGCTGAACGAGCACGACAAAGGTATAACTGTCTCAGATACTGAGCAGAGCTTTAAGAAAAATGGTATGACCGACGGCATGGATGCTATCATATGCCAACTCGCCGTGGATCTGCATCCACTGGTTCCGTGTATCAGGACTCTGAACGTATGGCCAAACGCAGCTATAGGCGGCGGCAAGCACGATCACACATGCCAGAATAAAAACCAAACGCTGCGAAGAGCTCAGTTTACGTTCGGCACAGGGACAGTCAATGAAACGGATATTGAACGCCCTGATGCAGCAGAAGAATACATACCATGCCAGAAAAGCAAGGGCAATGACTATCAGATTAACGGGGAAGGTGTTGAAGCCGGGGGTGTTATCAAAAAAGCTTGCATATAGGCACAGAGAGTTTTCACAGCTTTCAGATTGTCATTGACATAGGATGGCTTACACTGACGCTCCTGATAATGGCGGATGAAGAGCTTTATGTGCAGGGGCTTCAAGTCCTCAATATTGGTCACTTGGCAGTTGGTTTCCAAGAACCTGACAAAGTGCCCCAATTGCTTCTTATAGTTCAAAATCGTCTGTTCAGATAACGAACGAACCCTACAGTCAAATAGGAACTCTTTCACCAAAAAATCCATAGAAAACATAAAAATAACCTCCTCCTGCCAGATGAAAAGCAGGAAGAGGTTATTGTGATAACGATTTGGCTCAGGTGTATAGTTTCTCTAACAGAATGAGTCTTTCACAACAGCTTGTGTCTGTCACAATTGCCGAAAAAGTTCTCAAATCCGAGGAAACATACACTTTCAGCTCGCAAAGCAGTTGAAATTATGCGTTGCGGACGGAGTCAATGTGGCGGGTGAGGTCAAGCATCTTGTTGGAGAAGCCCCACTCATTGTCGTACCAAGCGACGAGCTTGACGAAATG
>CAKTKV010000104.1 GCA_934572355.1 uncultured Oscillospiraceae bacterium | reverse complement strand
CCTATGGATTCGCCGAAGCGCGCCCTCATCTCGTCATAGTCAAAGGGCAGGCCGTCCGCCGCCATGAGCTCCGCCATCTTGCGGTTCCTGGTATTGCGGTCGTTTATCACCCAGTCCAGCACCGGGCGCAGCTCGGGCGACCGCGGGTCTATGAAATAGCCCAGGATGTGCACAGCCACGCCGTACTTCGTGCTTATCTCTATCCCCGGAACGACCTCTACTCCGAGCCTTTCTCCCGCTTCGGCGGCTTCAAAATATCCGGACTCCGTATCGTGATCCGTTATCGCAATGGCTTTTAATCCAGTATTATGCGCAAGCTCGACGACCTCCGCCGGGGTGCATGTCCCGTCGGACGCCGTGGTGTGCACGTGCAGGTCTATCTCTCTCATGCGCGCACCTTCTCCATGAGGCGGTTTGCTTTTTCGTATATATCCTCGGGCGCTTCGCCGATGAAGAACTCACCGTTTTCGTAGAGAATGCGTCCGTTCACCATCGTCATGCGCACGTTCTCTTTTGAACCGGAGTAGACGATGTTCCGCGCGATGTTATTGAGCGGCTGCATGTTCGGTCTGTGCAGGTCTATGACGACGAGGTCTGCAAGCTTGCCCGGCGCGATGTCGTCCGCGTCGTAAAGCCCCATCGCGCCAGCCCCGCCGACGCAGGCCATCTCGAGCACGCGGTCGGCGCTCCCGGCCGCGGCGTCCTTATTCGCGATCTTTTGCAGCACGCTTGCAAGGTACATTTCGCGGAACATGTCTAGCGCGTTGTTGCTTGCCGCGCCGTCCGTGCCTATCGCCATCGGTATCCCCGCCGCGGCGAGCCTGTCCAGCGGCGCAATGCCTGAGGCGAGTTTCGCGTTCGAGCCGGGGTTCGTCACCGCCCAGAGCTTCTTGCGCGCGAAAAGCTCAACGTCCTCGTCGCTCATCCACACGCAGTGGAAGCCGCCGCCGCCGTAGGCGAACATGCCTATGCTGTCCAGAAGCTGCGGCGGGGTCATGCCCCAGCGCTCCACGCAGCCCTTGACCTCGCTCTCCGTCTCGCACAGGTGCATGAAGCAGGGCTCCTTATACTTCTCGGCAAGAGAGGCCATGTATTTCATGCGCTCCATGCCGGTGGTGTACTCAGCGTGGATGCCGAGGCGGTAGGAGACAAGCTCGTCATAATCGTTAAAGCGCAGGTACTCGCGCTCTATGTTCTTCTCGTCCGCGTCAAAGTTATTGAGCGCCGAGCATATCACCGTGCGGTAGCCGCAGTCGACATTTGCCTTGGCGTAGGCTTCATTGCGCATGTACATGTCAAAGCTCGATGTGATCCCGGAGGAGAGATATTCCATTATCCCAAGCTTTGTGAAGGTGTATAGCATCTCGTCATCGAGCTTTGCCTCGTTCGGGAACACCTGCTGATAAAGCCAGTCATTAAGCGGCATGTCGTCGGCGAAGGAACGCAGGAAGGTCATCGCCGTGTGTGTGTGCGAATCCTTGAAGCCCGGCATCAGCAGGTCGCCGCGCAGGTCAATCTCGCGCTCAAAGCGCGGCGCGTCAGCGCGCTCTGCCCCAACATAGGCGATGCGTCCGCTGTCCGTCCATACCTCGTCCCGGCTTATTTTTATCCCGCCGGAAAAGCTCAGTACCCGGCCGTTAAAGAATCTTATCATCTGTTCTTTGCCTCCAGCCGCGCGCACATCGCGTCATGCGCGGCCTTTTCAAAAGTATCGTCAAGCGGCTGAAGCTCCGCCGCGCCGTATTTCCTCTCAAGTGCCGTTTTCAGCAGCAGGTCGCAGAACTCCGGGTTCTTCGGGAGCATCGGCCCATGGCTGTAAGTGCCGAAAACGTTCTTGAAATGCGCACCCTCGGTGCCGTCCTCGCCGTTGTTGCCGAAGCCGGAAATTATCTTACCCAGCGGCTCGATACCTGAGCCGAGCCATGTCTTTCCGCTGTGGTTCTCGAAGCCGACAACGACGCTGCCGCCGGCGTTTTCGGTGCATTTGAACTCATAATTGCCGATCATGCGCTTCTTGCTGCCGACCGTGTACAGCTCCAGCGCGCCGATAAAATCACAGCGCTTGCCGTCATAGGTCTCGTAATATTCGCCGAGCATCTGGTACCCGCCGCAGATCGTGAGGAAGGTGACGCCGTCGTCAATGGCGGCCCTTATCTCCTTGCCGAGCCCACGGTGCAGATCCTCAAGCAGCACCTGCTGCTCGAAATCCTGCCCGCCGCCGATGAAAACAAGGTCGAACCCGGCAAGGCTCTGAGTTGAGCCTATGGGCATTTTCGTGACTGCCGCGTCTATTCCGCGCCACTGCAGACGGCGCTTCATGCAGATTATATTTCCCCCGTCGCCGTAGAGGTTCAGGACGTCCGGGTATAAATGACAGATCTTCAGTTCCATGCTTCCGCCTCCTCAGACCCAGAATTCGTCACCGCCGCAGCGGCGGATGACAGCCTCGCGCAGCTCAAGCATCGCGGTATAGGTCGGCATGATGAACACCGGCTTATCCTGCTGGGATATCCACTGCACAAGGCGCTCGTAATCGCGCTCGGTCGAGATGTGGTCACCGGCCACACCGGCGTATTTGATGCGCACGGCCATGTCCTCCGCGCGGTCGCCTGAGACAATTACGCGATCTATATAGCCCGACATCGCGGTAAGCCCCTCAAAGTCCGCGTCCCATATCCATGAGACATCCGTGCCGTCCGCTCCGCGGTCGTTGAGGCAGACGATGAGAATGAATTTTTCCTTGATATTCTCCAGAAACTCGATAACCTGGTTGCAGCCCGCGGGGTTTTTGACGAGCATCATCTTCGTCCCGGCCTTGCCAAGGTCGAACTGCTCCATGCGCCCGAAGCCGCATTTGAAGTCCGCGATCGCGGATATCGCCGCCTCGGTGCCGAGTCCCATCTCCGTCACGGCGGCGACAGCGCCGATGGCGTTATAAATATTATACATGGCCGGGAGATTCACTTCGGCCATGTATTGGCTCCCATTGACCATCAGGACGACGCTGCTGCCGTTTGCGCGCTGCTCGACGACGTTCGTGACGGCATATTCGGCCTTCGGACGGTGGTAGCCGCAATGGGTGCAGCGGAAATTGCCGAGGTGGCCGTAGCTTATAAAATCATATTCGTATTCACTCTTGCAGTAAATACAGTGCGACGCGTCGGAAAGCTCCGTCTTGGGTCTGGAGGGTGCAGCCCCCTTATCGATACCGAAAAACACGGCGCGGTTCGGAAGATCGTTTGCCAAAGACGCGGTGAGGGAGCAGTCGGCATTGAGGCAGAGCACCGCTTCCGGAGCGCCCTTTATACCCTCGCGGATATTTTCAAGAGTATGCGTCACCTCGCCGTAACGGTCGAGCTGATCGCGGAAAAGATTGGTGACGACGATGACCTGCGGCTTGAGCTGTGAGAAGACCTTGCGCGCCGCGGCTTCGTCGCACTCGATAACGGCATACTCCTTGCGGCACTTGCCGGACAGGGAGCTGTTGATGACAAACTCGGTGGTTATGCCGGAAATGAGATTTGCCCCGGAGCGGTTGGCAAAATAGCTTTTGCCCTGCTCAAGAAAGGCCTGCTCGATCATGCGGGAGCTGGTGGTCTTGCCGTTTGTGCCGGTGACGGCAACGGTCTTGACGTCCTTTGCCAGAAGGCTCAGCAGCTCCGGATATATTTTAAGCGCGATGCGGCCGGGCATTGCCGTGCCGCCGCGGTGCAGGATGCGCGAGACAAGACGCAGCGCCTTGCACACCAGCATTGCCAATACTGCTCTGAAATTCATAGACGGACTCCTTGCTGTAAAAGATAACTTATATAGTATAACACAAGTATATTCAGCCGGGCAAGATTTTTGCCCGGCTGAATACAATTTACGTTTTTTTATACACCGTCACGGCTCTGTCGGCGGAGAGGAAATAGAGCACACACTCCTTGACGGGTTTGCCGCATATTCGGCGCAGAGCTTCGGCGTAGGCCATGAGCTGGCCGCGGTAGAGCTCGGCATGCTTGGCGATGTCTTCCTCGGTTTTGACATAGTCCGTCTTATAGTCGATGATGACAAGCTCGCCGTCCTCCTCAATGCAGCAGTCGACGACGCCCTGAAGCAGCAGCTCCTCGCCCTTTGCCGCGTCTCCGTAAAGCTTATCCGCATCCATGAGCAGAGAGAAGCGGAACTCACGCATCGGCTTTTCGGCGGCAAGCATGCGTTTACCTAAGGGGGAGGAGAACAGGTGCTCTATCGCGCGGGCGTTGACGGCCTCGGCCTCGCGCGCAGATATGAAGCGCGAGGCGCGGAGCCGGTCGATCTCCGACCTTATCCCCTCAAGGCTGCGCCCCTTGGAAAAGTCCATATATTGCAGCACCAGA
Source organism: uncultured Oscillospiraceae bacterium (assembly GCA_934572355.1). GTDB lineage: Bacteria > Bacillota > Clostridia > Oscillospirales > Oscillospiraceae > Limivicinus. The sequence goes on along the minus strand of CAKTKV010000104.1, from coordinate 1,202 downwards.
TGCGTCGCGACGCCGCGCTCCGCGGCGGTGAGCTTACGCTCCTCACCCCCAAGCTCCGGCATGCGGAAGCTATAGTTCGTTTCCTGCACGAGCCGCTCCCCATCCGGATCCGGCTCGTCATGGCCTTTTAGCTCAGTGGCCGTCACCTTTGAAGGCAGGTCGACGGCCTCAGCATACGGATAGCGGAAGGCAAGGCGGCGCTTGAGCTCAGCGAGCGCATCGGCGTCGGCGTTAATTACTTCGGCGGCGGGCTGCTCCGTGCCCTCGATCGGGTCGTCGGCATTATAATAGCTGAGAGTCAGGTTCTCCCCGCCGTCGGCAAGGGCAGCATAGATGAGCCAGCTCACCGGATTCAGCACCTTACTGAGCACCTCCGGCTCCATCGGCTTTGTGACGGCGGTGCGGAGCTTTTCGACGGTGCCCTCGGGGTCTTTGAGAGCGGCGGTCATGAACAGGCGCTCCTTCGGCCTCGTGAGGGCAACGTAAAGCAGGCGCATCTCCTCTGAGAGCATTTCCCACTTAAGGCGGAGCTTAATGGCGTTGCGCGCAAGGGTGGGATATTCTATGCGGCGCTTGAGGTCGATGAACTTCGGCCCCAGACCGAGCTCCGGGTGGACAAGGACATTTTCGCGGAAGTCCATCTGATTAAACTGGTGGGAAGCATCGCAGAGGAACACGACGGGGAACTCGAGCCCCTTGGATTTGTGTATGGTCATGATCTGCACGGCGGAGCTGAAGCTGCCGCCTGCGGAGGGCGTCTGCTCCTTTTCGGCACGACGCTGCAGCCAGAGCACATAGCGGTGCAGACCGTGGAAGCCCGTCGCCTCAAAGTCCTCGGACAGCTCTATGAGCGCCATGAGGTTCGCGCGGCGCTGCGCCCCGTCGCCCATGGCGGTGCAGAGAGCGAGCATATCGAGCTCCTCGATAACGCGCCATGTGAGCTCAGCGGCGCTGAGGTCGGCGGCAGCCTCGCGCAGCGCGTCAAGACACCGGACAAAGCGGCGGCATTTTTCGTTATTCTCAGCGGCGGCGAGGAGGGCGGTATAGAGATCGCCCTTTTTGTCGGCGTTTCGGATATCCGAGAGCTCATCGGGGCTGAAGCCCAGCGACGGCGAGCGCAGCACGGCGATGAGCGGGATGTCCTTATGCGGGTTATCTATGACGGCGAGCATGGAGATCAGCGTGGAGACCTCGACGCTCTC
>CAKTKV010000103.1 GCA_934572355.1 uncultured Oscillospiraceae bacterium | reverse complement strand
GACGGCATGCGCAGTATGCGCGAGCCCTCGGCGGCGATCATGCCGTTCGTGCCGAGGCTGATGAACACACGCTGCACGCCCTCGTCGATGAGCGCGCGGGCAGCAAGCTCAGGGTCTGACTGCCCGGTGAGCGCGGCGGCCTCAAGCGCGTTCGGCTTGACGGCGCGCAGGTGCTTCATCACGCCGCGCAGCTTCATCGCCTTGACCGAGGAGACGGGGTCGGCATAGAGCGGTATGCAGGAGCTGCGGCAGATAAATTCGAGCGACTCTACCGGCAGGTTCGTGTCGAGCACCAGTGCCCCGGCCTGAATGCCGGGCAGGACGCCCTCAAGGTACTCGGGGCTTATCTCATTGCAGACGGCCATGTCGTTCACGGCAAGCTGCATGTCGCCGCGCTCGTCGGTGATGTAGAGATAACTCGAACTGCGCGCACCGGGTACGACGCGCACGCGGCTGACATCCATGCCGAGACCACGGCAGCGGTCAAGCAGAAACTCACCGTTAGAGTCGTCGCCGACAGCGGAGACGAGGCTGACGTCCAGCCCTAGCAGGCAGAGGTCGTGCGCGATGTTGCGCCCGACGCCGCCCGGAGTGAGCGTCACCGAACCGGGATTCGAGTCGCGCAGGATGATGGGGCCGGAGGGACGACCCCATATATCCGCGTTGAGTCCGCCGATGACGGCGGCTTTGTTTTGAAGATCCATTTTATTTCTTTACTTTACATTCCAGATCTCGTGCGCGTACTGGCTGATCGCACGGTCGGCGGCGAAGATGCCGCTCTCGGCGGTGTTCATGATGGCAAGGCGCGCAAGCTCGCCCTTGTCGGAAATACGCTCATAGAGACGCTTCTGGCAGTCGACGTAGGCGCGGTAGTCGGCGATGAGCATGTACGGGTCGCCGCCGTAGAGCAGCTGGCTGACAAGGTCGGAATAGCTCTTGCCGTCAGAGAAGCCTTCGCTGAAGCGCGAGAAGACGCGGCTTATCTCGGGATCGTTCCTTGCGATGGAGCCCGGATCGTAGCCGTTCGCGCGCAGCTGGGCGATCTCGTCGGTGTGCAGGCCGAAGAGGAACATGTTCTCGTCGCCGAGACGTTCGTACATTTCGACGTTCGCGCCGTCGAGCGTGCCGATGGTGACAGCGCCGTTCATCATAAGCTTCATGCAGCCGGTGCCGGAGGCTTCCTTACCGGCGGTGGAGATCTGCTCGGATATCTGCGCGGCGGGCACTATGGCTTCGGCGGCGGAGACACGATAGTTCTCGACGAAGTAGACCTGAAGCTTATCCTTGCAGATGGGGTCGTTGTTGATGTCGTTTGCCATGCTCAGCAGCAGCTCGATTATGCGCTTTGCGGTCTTATAGCCCGCGGCGGCCTTTGCGCCGAACACGAAGGTGCGCGGCAGGAACTCACGGTTCGGGTCGTCGTGCAGCTGGAGCTGGAGGCTTGCGATGCTCATCGCGCACAGCAGCTGGCGCTTGTACTCATGCAGACGCTTGACCTGAACGTCCATGATAGCCTCGGTGTTGAGGGCAAAGCTGTCGTTGCGGCGGGCAAACTCGGCGAAGCTCTCCTTATTCGCGCGCTTTATCGCCAGCACGCGCTCACGCACGGCGGCGTCGTTCGCGTAGTCGGCAAGCTTGATGAGCACCTCGGGGTTTGTAAGGTACTTGTCCCCGCCGGTGAGCTCCTTGACGAGAGCGTCAAGGCCGGGGTTTATCTGAGACAGCCAGCGGCGGTGATCGATGCCGTTAGTGACATAGGTGAAGCGCTCGGGCGTGATGGTGTAAAGATCGTGGAAGAGGTCGTTCTTGAGAATGTCGCCGTGCAGGCGGGACACGCCGTTGACCTTCTGGCAGGTCGCAAGGCAGAGGTTTGCCATGTGCACCTGACCGTCGCGGATGATGAGGTTGCGGCCAAGAGCCTCGCCGCTGCCGAAGTGCGCGCCGAGATACTCGCACCAGCGGCGGTTGATCTCGCACATGATCTCCCATATACGGGGCAGAAGCTGCTGGATAAGGTCCTGCGGCCACTTTTCAAGAGCCTCGCTCATGACGGTGTGGTTGGTGTAGGCGACGCTGTTCTTGACAAGCTCCCATGCCTCGTCCCAACCAAGCTCGTACTCGTCCATGAAGATGCGCATGAGCTCGGGGATTATCATCGTCGGGTGCGTGTCGTTTATCTGGATGATATGGTGCTTGGAGAAGCTGCGGATATCGCCCCATGTGCGGATGTGCTTGCGCACGATATCCTGCGCGGTGGCGGAGATGAAAAAGTACTGCTGCTTGAGACGCAGAAGCTTGCCCTCGACATGGTCGTCCGCGGGATAGAGCACCTTCGTGATGACCTCGGCCATGGTGCGCTGCTCAAGGCTCTTGACGTACGCACCCTCGGAGAAGAGGTACATGTCCAGAGAGTTCGGGCTCATAGCGTCCCAGAGACGCAGGGTGTTGATCTCCTTCGCGCCGTAGCCGGCGATGAGCATATCGCGCGGCAGAGCGATGACGGCGGTGTAGCCGGTGTGCTCGGCGTGGTAGTGGCCGAGGCTGTCCCAGCTTGGGGATATCTGCCCGCCGAAGCGGACCTCGACCTCGTCCTCATGGCGGGGGATCAGCCAGCTCTCGGCGGCGGTGCGCCAATTGTCGGCGACCTCGGTCTGGCGCCCGTTCTCAAACTTCTGCTTGAACATGCCCAGCTCGTAGCAGATGGAGTAGCCCGTGGCCTGAAGTCCCTCGGTGGCCATGGAGTCCATGAAGCAGGCGGCGAGACGGCCAAGACCGCCGTTGCCGAGACCTGCGTCCGGCTCCTCCTCGAAGATATCGGACGCGCTGCGCCCCATGTCCTCAAGCGCGCCGGTGACGGCTTCGGAAATGCCGAGGTTGTAGGCGTTCTTCATAAGGCTGCGCCCCATGAGGAACTCCATCGACATATAGTGTATCTCTTTTTCCGCGTGGCGCGGATCCTCGATGGTGAGCAGGCGACTCATAAGCTCGCGGATGACTATAGCTGTGGCCTGGAATATCTGCTCGTTGGTGGCGACCTCGCCGCTTACGCTGAACTGCGCGCTGAGCTTATCCTCTATCGCGCTTCGGACTTCGTCTCTGGATATCTGATTGTTCATTTATTACCTCCGTGGAGTAGAGTATGCCCGATCATATATGCTCCGGTAACGTTACCGGATATCGGGGAAAAACAATGCGGCCATAGGTCGCATTGTTTTGTCTGCCAGTCAAGAAAACTATGCTGCAAAGTAAAGAAACAGAGCAGCGGGGGAGCTTGAGGGGGCAAGGCCCGCCTCAAATCGGATAAACCGCCGTCGAAAGCCTTGATGTTTCAAGGCTTTCGGTAACAGCATTTTTAGGTAGTTGCTGCGCTTAAATTTCTATGCCTTTCGGCACCACGATGGGCAGCTTGTCGCTTCCGGTCAGCACCGTCCCGGCGGAGAACACGACGGCCTTGTCGGCGATGACGTGGTTAAGCTCCGAGTTTTCGCCGACTGTGCAGCGGCGCATGATGATGCAGTCCTTGAGCTTTGCGCCCGCGCTGATGCGCGCACCGGAGAAGACGATGCAGTTTTCAATATCGCCCTCGATGATGCAGTTATCAGCGACAAGGCAGTTGAGAGAGGAGGAGTGCTCACCGTAATAGGTGCTGACCTCCTCGCGTATTTTTGTGCGCACGGGGCGGTCGGCGGGGAAGATGTCGCCGCGCTTTGCCGCGTCGAGCATATCCATGTTGGCGTGGTAGTAGCTGTCGACGCTGTGGATAATGGCGGAGTAGCCATGGTGGATGTATATCCCCATTTTACCCCCGTTTGAAAGATAGTAGTCTATTGCGTCCTTGTGGAAACGGTAGAGGTTATGCTCGCGTGAATAGTCCATCAGGCGCAGGAGCACATCGCGGTTTATGATGTACGCTTCTAGCGAGGCGACGCCCTGGCTCTCATCGCGCGGTTCGACGAGCATATGCTTCACAAAGCCGTCCTCACCGGTGACGTAGCGCAGGCGGCTGCCGTCAACGCTGCGGTCGGCACAGATCGCGGTAATCTCCGCGCCGGAGCGTATATGCTGCTTCATGGGAACGGTGAGGTCAATGTTTGCATAGAGGTTGCCGAGCATGAGCACAATGTACTTGCTCTTGATGTCCTTTATGTAAGTAGAGACGGCGTTGAGCGCCTCCATCGTGCCGGTGTAGTTGCCCTTGTGGTACTCGGGCAGGCCGAAGGGCGGGAGCATGCGCAGACCGTTGTCGCGGCGGCTCATATCCCATGGCTTGCCGCTGCCGATATGGTCGAGCAGGGACTGATAGTCACGCTGGACGATGACGCCGACATCGAGGATGCCCGCGTTGCGCATGGAAGAGAGCGGGAAGTCTATAAGGCGGTAGCGGCCGCATACGGGGAGCGACGCCGCCGTGCGGGATTTGACAAGCTCGCGCAGCTCAGGGAAAGTGTTGTACGCAAAGATTATTCCGTGAAAATCCTTCATTGCTCAAACCTCCTCACCGGTGTAGATCATTGCGCCGGCAGGCACGCGCGCGCCGGAGCCGATCTCGATTTTCGGGCCGCAGGTGGCGACGCCCCAGTCGTCCGAGCCGTCGGGCGCGGAGCCGACATGAGCGCCGGAATGAATGACGGTGTTCTCGCCGATAATGGCGTATTCAACGGTCGCGCCGGACTCGACGACCGCGCCGGGCATGAGCACGCTGTAGCACACGTTCGCCCCGGTCTGCACCTTAACGGAGGGGGAGAGCACGGAGTTCTCGACATGCCCGTCTATTTCGCAGCCCTCGGTGACTATCGAGTGGATGATCTCGGCATGCTCGCCGGTGTAGTGCGGCGGGCAGATAGGGCTGCGCGCGCTGATCGGCCAGTCGGGATCGTAGAGGTTAATGAGCGTGGGAGAGAGCATATCCATGTTCGCGTCCCAAAGGCTCGTGATGGTGCCGACATCGCGCCAGTAGCCGCTGAAGCGGTACGGCCAGAGCTTTTCGCCCGCGGCGAGCATATTCGGGATTATGTTCTTGCCGAAGTCCTTGTCGGAATTCGGGTCGTTTTCATCGGCGATGAGGTATTCGCGCAGCTTCTTCCAGTTGAAGATGTATATGCCCATGGAGGCAAGGTCGCTCTTCGGCTGCTTGGGCTTCTCCTCAAACTCGTTTATGTACCCGTCCGGGCCGACGTTCATTATGCCGAAGCGGGTGGCCTCCTCCATCGAGACCTGCAGCACGGAGATCGTGCAGGCGGCGTCCTTCTCGATATGCTCGCGCAGCATATCCGAGTAGTCCATCTTGTATATATGGTCGCCCGAGAGGATCATCACGTTGTCGGGATCATAGCTTTCGATGAAGCCGATATTCTGATAGATCGCGTTCGCGGTGCCGGAGAACCACGAGCCGCGCTCACCGGCGCTCTGGTATGGCGGCAGAATGTAAACGCCGCCGTCGGACACGTCGAGATCCCACGGCTGGCCGCTGCCGATATAGCTGTTGAGCTGGAGCGGACGGTACTGCGTCAGAACGCCCACGGTGTCGATACCGGAGTTTGCGCAGTTGGAGAGCGGGAAGTCGATTATTCTGTACTTTCCGCCGAAGGGGACGCTGGGCTTGGCTACATTCTGAGTCAAGGCATACAGACGGGAGCCCTGTCCTCCCGCCAGGAGCATTGCGATGCAGCTTTTTTTCATTGTCAACCTCCTGAGTGCAATAT
>CAKTKV010000102.1 GCA_934572355.1 uncultured Oscillospiraceae bacterium | reverse complement strand
TATATCCCCATCTTCATCCAGTGGATGCGCAAGGCCACCGATGAAACGCCCGTGCGCCGCTTCGTCATCCCCGCGCTCGCGATAGTCGGCTCGCTGTTCATGGTGTATGCCTGCATCGTCGGTCATAAGCTCGCAAACCTCTGGTATCTGATAGTCTTCGCCGTGATAATGTTCATCGGCTATCTGTTCAGAAATAAGAGCCTGAAGTAATTTGATACATAAAATATCGGCCAGCCCGGACGGTGAGAACCGCCCGGGCTGGTCGTTTTTATACGAAAAATAATATTTCCGGAACATTATTCCTTTATTGCGCGTCTTTACCATTGATTGGCAATACCCTGTATGGCGAACCGGCAGAAATCAAAACCCCGGCAATATAAACCGAACACTCGGAGTGTGGAAGGAGCACGATATGAAAAAGAGAGTCATTTGGCTTACGGGTATTTTTCTCTTAGCCGCTGTGCTGCTGGGCGGATGCGGACTTGAAAGCACAGACAGCACGGACAAGGCCGAGCAGGGCTATGGCTACAACATGGTCTCCGCCGCAGTTCCGGCGGAGATGGCCGTCATAAATTCTCAGTGCTCCGACGGGGAAAACATCTATATCTCCGGCATGAGCGGCGGAGGTCTGCCTCGGTGCTATAAGGTGCTTTCCGACGGCAGCGCCAAAAAGCTGAAAGTCCCCGGTACTGTCGAATACATTTACGGTCTGTGTTATGACGACGGGCTTTATATGCTGTGTGGAGATAAGCCGCGCAGCTGGGAGGACGCTCAAGGTATACGGCAGGTCAATGAGCAGGAGGAGTACGGCCTTAGTCTGATACTCTTTGACTCTGACGGGAACCTGCTTGAAGAGATAACGCTGACAGGTGCTGAGCTGAGGGACGGCGTGCGCTTCTTCGCGCTGGAAAAGGTCGGCGATAAGTTCTTTGCCATGTCTGGCCGCCGTCTGGTGTGCTTCGACAGCAGCGGGCATGAGCTGGATAATATAAGCCTTGATAACAGTCAGTTTTTGGCGATGTGCCGCCGTGGTGATGAGCTTGTCGTATCGTGCTTCAATTTCGATCAGGAAGCCTTCGGCTGTGAGCTTTCAATCATTAAGGCGGATGACAAGCTGAGCCTTACCGGCATATACCGCAGCACCGGCAGCATCGTGACCGGACTCGGAATTTCCGGGGATGGGGAAATTTTGCTTGCAAACGAAAAGGGCGTTTACTTTTTAAAGGAGGAGAGCGGGCAGACAGAGCCGCTTGCAATGTGGTCGGAGATGGGTGCGCTGATGCCGGAATACAGTTCGGTTATCCCCTATAAGGACGCCTATATCGTCAGCACGCCCGGCCAGAAAAGCATTGACAGCTTCAGCTACGGTCCCTTGAAGGAGACCCGGAAGCGCCTTGTGCTGCTGGCAGATTCCGTGACGCCAAGCATGAAGCATATAATCGACCGCTTCAATCAGGAGAGCGCGGACTACTATGTCGTCACCGAGATGTTTGACCACAGCGAGGAGGGCGCCGGTGACCGGCTGAGAGCGAGGATCGCTGCGGGAACGGGCCCGGACATATTCGCGCTTTATAACGACAGTGAGCTTAAGAGCCTGAATCCCGAAGCCGTGTATGAAGACCTGTATCCATATCTGGACGCGGATAAGGACTACGGCAGGGAGGATGTTTTTCCTTCGCTGCTGACGGCTATGGAGCACAGGGGCAGGCTCTACAGTATGCCGTATGACTTCATGATCTATACCTTTTGCACCACGGCAGACCTGAGTCTTTCCCCTCAAATGACCCTTGAGGATTTTGCCGAAGCCGCCGAGAGCACAGGTCAGGCGTTGTTCCCGACATGGTTCGGCAGGGATAGTATATGGAAATGGCTGTCCGAGTGCAGTCTGGGAAGCTTCGTAAACGAAAACGACTATACCTGTAATTTTAGCGATCCCGCCTTTATCTCCATTCTGGAGGTATGCAAAGGCATACCGGCTTCCGCGGCAGCGCCGAATGATGACGGCAGCTTGCTCCGGCTGGATCAGGTATCGAGCCTTATTCACATACGCGCGCTTGGAGAGATGTTCGGGGATGACTATATGTTCTGCGGCTGCCCGGACGGAGCCGGCGGCGGGCATTGCTTTGAAGTAGGCGTGCGGTACTCGATGGCTGCCGGGAGCAAAAATAAGGGTGGCGCATGGCAGTTTATCCGCGAGGTGATGTCGCCCGGGAACGACATGTATTCTTTTGAATATCTCCCTGCCTCGGTAGATATGTTCAACACCATGGTGAATTTGGCCATGACCGAGGGGCTGAATTACCCGGATCATTTAAAGAACCCCGTTACCATAAGCGAGCATGACGCGCAGAGGCTCCGCGCCCTGATAGAAGAAACTCATTTCATGCCCGGGAAATATCCCGAGATAACCCGGATAATGAATGAAGAGGTACAGAAATTCTTTGCCGGGGATCGCAGCGCCGAGGACACAGCCGCCATCATCCAGTCCCGCGTCAGTATTTTTCTTTCGGAGCAATACGGATAAGGGGCGGCGTGGCGTCATCATGGAAGAATGAGAGTATGTCTTATAAAGCAAAGTCAGACATTGAAGAAACAAATTAAAGGAGGTTCAATTCACATGAGCAAGAAGAAAACTCTGACAGTCGTTTTTGTGATCCTGATCTGTATCCTTATTGGCGGTGCTGTGCTGCGGCAGTATAAGCGCGCCAATACAACGGAGTGCATCTTAAAGGGGACGATCACTGCCATTGAGGATAATGTCTTCACGGTCGTGCCCGACACTGCAAATCTAAACGCCATGGGGCCGACATACCTCACGCATGCGGATTCTCTCTCGTTCCGCCCGAACTCCAAGACCAAAGTATACGGTAGGTATGGCATGACTGAGGTCGACATCACTGAGCTGCATGTCGGCGATTATGTCCAAGTCCGGTTCCACGCCCCGATACATGGGGAATACGACGGCCGCGTTATTACGATGGACGAGATCAAGTACCAGATAAAAAGCACATAAAATTTATGAACCCTGCGGCGCGCCGCAGGGTTCATGTTTATAGCGTTTACATTTTCAGTTTACGACGTGGATAACGCCGAAGGTCAGAGCGGTCATTATCGCGGCGGCAAGGAGCACGCCGAGGAAGATGCACGGGATCGCAGACTTGGGCTTGAGTTCAAGCAGTGCCGCGATGAGCGAGCCTGTCCATGCGCCGGTACCGGGGAGCGGAATGCCGACGAACAGCAGCAGCGCGATAGGCCCGTACTTCTGCACTTTCTCACCCTTGAGGTGCGCCTTGGCTTCGAGCTTCGTGATGAAGCTGTCCATCTTCGGCCAGTGCCTGCGCAGCCAGATAAACACGCGCTGGATGAAAATGATTATAAACGGCACGGGAACCATGTTCCCGATGACCGCCGCCGTCAATGCCAGCGGATAGTCAAGGCCGAGGGCGATGCCGTAGGGCAGCCCCGCGCGCAGCTCCACGATGGGGAGCATGGATATGAAAAAGGTCGATATAAATTTCCCGGCGGTGGTGCCGGCGATCCACTCAAACATACGTTATCTCCGAATATATAAATAATGCTTTGTTATTATAGCAGGTACGGAAGTCCCACGCAAGACGGCTTAAGAAAATTTAACGCATAATTATTAAACTCATAAAAATAATTTATGGGTGTTAATTTATAAGCGCCGCCGCGGCCGCACCCAGAAGCGTTGTCTCCTGCCCGACCTTAAGGGCAAAATGAACTCCTGCTTCCCTGCCGTATTCTTCAAGCAGACGTTCAAGCTCCGGACGGTAGACACGGCTCTTCTGCACGAGCGAACCCTCCGCCAGTACGCACAACGGCTTATCCGCATCTTTCCCCGCGCCGGTGAGCATAGCGAGCGCAAGAAGGTCTGTGCACATGCAGCGCGCCGAGCGCCTGAACAGGGCACGGCTGAGCCTGGAGGCAAAGGCAAGGTCAGCCTCCGCGCCGCCTAAAAGCTCTCCGCGCTCCATGCACGCCCAGGCGTCTATAACAGCGGAGTCGATATCCTCAAGCTGCCGCGCGCCCTCACCCGCTGCACGGGAGATGAGCCCCTCATCTGCCGCGGCAATGAGCATCAGACGGCAAAGCTGCCCGAGATAGACACCGGCGGTGAGCTTTTCAAAGGCCTTGAGGCCGGGATTGTTGCTTGCTGAATCGAGCATGAGGTCGAAGCTGCCGCGCGGGATGCCGGTATAGAGCCCCGCTTCCATGTTGATTATCATGCCGCGCTCTTCGCTGCTGCCGAGCTTGCCGATAAGACGCTCCGGCAGGGAGACGCAGGTGTTCGTGCCGGTGCCGCTGACCTGACCGATGAAGCCGCTGTAGGTGCGCTTATCCAGCCCCGCCGCGCCGCCGAGAAGCACGGCGACCGTGTCGTTAAGAATGACTACACGTTTGCCGGTTATGCCTCGGCGCTCAAGCTCCGCCTTGAGAGACGCGCCTATAAGCTTCCCCTCGGAGCCTGTGACCACGACCTCCTTATCGATGCGTATGACGCGGCCGTCCATATCCGGGGTGATGTCCGCAGAGTAGGAAAAGCAGAAGCCGATGCTCTCCGCCCTGTCCATAAGCGGCTCTATCCTGTCCGCGACGAAGGAAATGAATTCCTCCCACGTGCAGGGCTCGCCGACGCCGGCCATTCTGCATTTGTTCAGCTCGGACACACGGCAGCCGTCCTCTTCAAAGCACACGAGCGCGGAGCGGAAATTCGTCCCACCAGCGTCGATGACCGCGACGCTGCGGCCAAGCGGGAGCTGGGCGTCGTTGCTGAGATATGTAGGGATCATGGGCATGTCGCTCTTCTCCCCGGCAAGGCCGCGGCGCATATCCTCAAGCATCAGCGCGGCTTCGCGCTTTGGGTCGACGCGCTCCGGCTCCATACCGTGCGCCTCAAGAAAATCCTGCACTCTGTCGTAGTCCATCATTGTTGTATTCCCTTCATATAAATCATACAAACGGACCGGCGATATGAAATTCATACGCCGGTCCGGGTAAAGTTAGATTTTGCGGTTTATTCCTCGGCCTTTACATCGCCCTTGACGGCTTCGACAAGGCCGCTGGCAAGACCTGCTACGCCCTGTATTTCGCTGGGGATAATGATTTTTGTGGCCTTGCCGTTTGCCGCTGCGCTGAAGGCATCCATCGCCTTGATCTTGATAACGGCCTCGGAGGGAGCGGCCTCGTTAATGAGCCTGATGCCCTCGGCAGTGGCCTTCTGGACCTTGAGGATAGCCTCGGCTTCGCCTTCGGCCTCAAGGATCTGCTGCTGCTTCTTCGCGTCTGCGCGGAGAATGGCGGATTCCTTTTCGCCCTCGGCCTCAAGGATCGCGGCGCGCTTTTCGCCCTCGGCGCGCAGGATGGCTTCACGGCGTTCACGCTCGGCCTTCATCTGCTTCTCCATCGCGTTCTGGATCTCCTTAGGAGGCAGAATGTTCTTGAGCTCGACGCGGTTGACCTTGATGCCCCAGGGATCGGTGGCTTCGTCAAGGATGGTGCGCATCTTGGTGTTGATGATATCGCGGCTGGTAAGGCACTGGTCGAGCTCGAGATCGCCGATGATGTTTCTCAGCGTGGTAGCGGAGAGATTCTCGATGGCGACCATGGGCTGTTCAATGCCGTAGGTGTAGAGCTTGGGATCGGTGATCTGGAAATAGACGACGGTGTCTATCTGCATGGTGACGTTATCCTTGGTGATAACGGGCTGGGGCGGGA
>CAKTKV010000101.1 GCA_934572355.1 uncultured Oscillospiraceae bacterium | reverse complement strand
GGGTATAGAGGTAAGCAAGTCTTACGAACCGGCGTGACGGCGGCAGAATAAACGAATACCGCTATGCTTTGCACTGCTCGGAGAGACTAGGTGATAATAAATCACCGGATGGAGTATTGCACTCCATCCGGTGATTTACGTTTATTCTTTTGCCCGATCCTCAGCAGCCTTTGCCGCCTGTTCCATGATGTTGTCATACACCTTTTCGGAAGCAAAAACTCTTATGCTGAGGTGCTGTCCCCAATCGTCGACTTTGCGGCCGGTCTGCGCACTGCTTGTGAATGTCGTCGGATAGCAGCGCCAGTTGACGTCGATGCGCTCGCCGCTCTCAAGCGTGAGCTCCCATATAAGATGATCGACAGTCCCCTGCGTCGAGACATCCTGCGATACGACGCGGTCGGGCTCCGGCTTTTCGGAGAGGATATTATAAAGCTGTCCATCCTCCATGCCCCAGAGTATTTCGGTCAGGCGCAGCTGCTTTTTCCAATAAGCCCAGTCAAGCTCCGGCTCTTCCGTCTGCGGCGTGCCCTCAAAGTTTGCAAACATATAGTCCCCGCCGCCGGAATTGCCGCTGCTGATCGCCGCGCGCAGCAGCCTACTGCCGCCCTCAGTATAGGTCACGGTCGTGTCGCGCAGGACACAGGTGCGCTGATCCTCGGAATAGGACTGGCACTCATCCGCCGACATCTCCCATGGGAGACCGAGCTCCGCAACGGCGGCAACGATTTTGTCATCCTCAAGCGGGAAGCTCACCGGGCGCGACGCTTTGCCGCAGCCGCACAGCGCAAACATAAGCGTCAGACAAAGGATAAGACTCAAGCTGCGTTTCATTTTTTGTCTCCTTTCTTGGCCATCAATTGACAAAGACATATAGTTATGCCGCGCAGGGAAACCAAGGCTTTTATCCCCTCAGCCGCTTTGCGGCAGCTCCCCTTGAAAAGCAAGGGGAGCCTATTATTACTATGTTCTGTTTTTACTTCTTATTTCCGAAAAGGCCGCGGACGATGGAGTTGGAGCCGGAGCGCATGACGGAGCTGAGAGCGTTCCTCGCGGCACGGGTGGCAATGGTCTTGGTGCTGGTCGTCTTGCCGCCGGTCATGGAATTGATGATATTGGAGCTGAGAGAGCTCATAACGGAGGACGCAGCGTTTGAAACCGCGCGCTGCGCGACCTTGCTTCTCTCGGTAGCTTCCTTCTCCTTCTGCTTCTGCGCGGCCAGCTCTTCCTTCTGGCGCTGCTTCTCAGCGGCAAGCTCCTCACGCTCGCGCTGCTTCTCGGCAGCTTTCTCCTCCTTGAGGCGCTGACGCTCGGCCTCCTTCTCCTCCTTGAGACGGAGCTTCTCCTCCTCGGCTGCCGCGGCGGCCTCGGCGCGCTGGCGCTCAAGCTCCTCATTCGCGCGGTTGAGAATTTCAAAGGCGGACTCTCTGTCGACGCTCTCGCGGTACTTGATATCAAACTCGTCGCTGACGATAAGGCTCTGCACCCTGCGCTCCTCGGCAGGACCCATAAGGCTCTGCGGCGGGAGGATGTTTGCGCGCTGGACTATGCCGGGGACGCCCTTTTCGTCAAGGAAGCTCACGAGCGCTTCGCCGACGCCGAGTTCCATGATTGCCGTCTCGGTATCGAAGGCAGGGTTCACGCGGAAGGCGCTGGCCGCGGCGCGGACTGCCTTCTGCTCGGCGGGGGTGTATGCGCGCAGCGCATGTTGGACGCGGTTGGAGAGCTGAGCGAGGACATCGTTCGGGATGTCCGACGGGCTCTGGCTGATGAAGTATACGCCGACGCCCTTGGAGCGGATGAGCTTAACGACCTGAACGATCTTCTGGACGAGCGCCTTGGGTGCGTCGCTGAAGAGCAGGTGCGCTTCATCAAAGAAGAAGATCATGCGCGGCTTCTCAAGGTCGCCGACCTCAGGCAGACGCTCGAAGAGTTCGGTCAGCATCCAGAGGAGGAAGGTACCGTACACGGTCGGGCTCTGGATAAGGCGCTTGCTGGAGAGGATGTTGATATAACCGCGGCCGTCAACGTCCGTGCGCATCCAGTCACGGATATCAAGCTCCGGCTCGCCGAAGAACAGCTCGCCGCCCTCGCCCTCGAAGGCGAGCAGCGCGCGCTGAATGGCGCCGATGCTGGCAGCTGAGACGTTGCCGTAGGCCGTGGTGAACTCGGCGCGGTTATCGCCCACATACTGGAGCATGGAGCGCAGATCCTTGAGGTCGAGCAGGAGCAGGCCGTTATCGTCCGCCACTCTGAAAACGATGTTGAGTACGCCCGCCTGTATCTCGGTCAGGCCGAGGAGCCTTGCAAGCAGCGTCGGCCCCATGGAGCTGACGGTCACTCTGACGGGATGCCCCTCATCACCGAAAATATCCCAGAAGCGGGTCGGGTAGGACTTATACTCAAAGCCGTCAAGCCCGAAGCGGGCGATGCGCGCGCGCATATTCTCGCTGTCCTTGCCCTTTTCGCACATGCCGCTCAGGTCGCCCTTGATATCCGCAAGGAACACGGGCACCCCCATATCGGAGAAGGACTCAGCCATGACCTTCATGGTGATGGTTTTGCCGGTGCCGGTCGCGCCGGCGATAAGGCCGTGGCGGTTAGCCATGGAGGGCAGCAGATATATAGGGCTGTCTGCCTGGGCAAGACGTATCTTTCTATCCTCGTACATTTTATATACCTCTCTTTTCTATATATTGCGGTTATTGGCACACTTCTGTGCTTATAATACCATAGCTTGCCCGCGAGCACAACGCTAAACCAACAATTAACAGAAATGAATTTATCGTAAATCTTTATTCCAGACGGTCAGCAGTTCGCCGGTGTATATTGAGTTTTTTCCGAAGATGTGCTATCTTAAGAGAAATTAAATCTTTTGAAAATAAGTTTAATTTTCATTTAAGCTGCAAGCAAAGAGAGAGAGAGGTTCCCGCATTGAAAACCAGAGTAATTTCCGCCATCGTCCTGCTGACCATCACATTTACCTGCGTGCTGGTCTCCCCTGTCACCCGCGTTCTGTTCTTTGCCGCCGCCGCGGCGCTGTGCGCTTATGAGTTCAGCAAAAACGTTGAAAAGCTCGAGGCGCGCTGCACACTGTGGGTGATGTTTGTATACATCGCATTTCAGGCAGCTCTTGTAATACTGCAGGATGTGTACGCAGTGTTTGACACGGGCATGCTCGCATACTGTGTGCTGTTTGTGTTCTGCATATATCTTGCGCTTTTCTCCGGCGTGATACACAAGCAGGTCTCCGGCAAGGGTGCACTTTTCACGCTCGCGGGGCTCACCTATCCCTGCGTTCTGTTCGGGACGATAATGGTGATAAGTGTGAGCCGTATATGGGCGTTCACGCTCATCCTGGCGTGTCTCTCGACATGGGTGTGCGACAGCTTCGCGATGTTCGGCGGCAGGTGGTTCGGCAAGCACAAGGTCGCCCCGCTCGTGAGCCCCAATAAGACCGTTGAGGGCTGCGTCACAGGCGCGGTCTCGTCGCTGTTCGTCGGCCTTATAGTTTACTTCATTTTCAAAGATCAGCACACGCTGTCCGTATGGCTGTGCATGGGCACGGCGTTTCTCGCCTCTACCATGGGACAGATCGGCGACCTTGCGGAGTCGCTGCTCAAGCGCATGATCGGCGTGAAGGATTTCAGCAATCTCATCCCCGGTCACGGCGGTATGTTCGACCGCGCGGACAGTCTGCTTTTCTCAATACCCACAGCATATCTGTGCCTGTTTCTGGCTAATATCTAAAAGGACATTTATTAAGTAATCACTAAGGCAGCATTTACTTAAGGAGAAATCATGGAAAAGGAAATTCTGAATTGTAAGGAGAAGTATCCCAAGCGCGCACTGCTGATAATCAACCCCGTGTCCGGGAAAAAGCTGGTCATCCGCTATATTCCCGATATCATCCGCCGGCTCATGGACAGCGGCTATCTCGTCACGACAGCCGTCACCTCCTGCCGCGGCGAGGCGACGGAGATCGCCGCACAGCTCGGCGCGGACTACGATCTCGTCTGCTGCACCGGCGGGGACGGCACGCTCAACGAGGTCATATCCGGGCTCGCTTCAAGCGACACGGAGGTCGCCCTCGGGTACATTCCCTGTGGGAGCACGAACGACTTTGCCGCCTCGCACGGGCTGTCGGTAGATATCCCGACGGCTGCCGCAAACATTGCGGAAAAGGAAGTCCGGCAGCTCGACATCGGCTGCTTTGAGGACAGCTTTTTCAGCTATGTCGCCGCCTTCGGCGCGTTCTCATGGCTGAGCTATACGACCGACCAGAACATGAAGAACATGCTCGGGCACACGGCGTATATCCTCGATGCGATAAAGGACGTATATAAGATAAAGCCCATCCACCTCAAGCTCTCGGCAAACGGCATAGACTATGAGGACGATTATATATTCGGCGCGGTGTGCAATTCCACGTCCATCGCCGGGACTATCACGCTCCCGCCAGACATCGTCGACACGGACGACGGCAAGCTTGAGGTCATACTCATCAAGATGCCGAAGACCATATTCGAGCTTGATATGGTGATCCGCTGCATTCTGTCACAGGATTATTCCTGTCCGCTTATCGATTTCTTCCAGACCGACCATATTGAGATCACAAACCCGCACGGGCTCGAATGGGCGCTGGACGGCGAGTGCAAGGTCGCTTATGACAAGGTACACATCAATGTGAAGCGCAGCTTTCTGAAGCTGAAGGGCTGAAACCACTCCCCTCCGGACATTGCTCCGGAGGGATACTTTTCTTTATTGCAAGTCGGCTCCGACGGTGATATAATTTTCTTTCGGTCGCAGTACCGTTACTCTTATTGAAAGGGTTTTGAAATGAGAAAGAAATCGACCGCACTCAACATTGAGTACTCCTTTGTTCAGGCCTTTTTCTGGATGGGCTTCTGCGTATGCTCGTCTTATGCCGCCGTTTTTCTCCAAGGGCGCGGCTACAGCAACTCCGAGCTTGGTCTTGTTATCTCGCTCGGCAGCATCGCGGCGTTCATCATATCCCCGTCGCTTGCCTCGAAGCTCGACAGGTCAAAGGAAGGCGCGCTTTTCGTCTCCCTCTGGGTCATAATCGCGGTGCAGCTGCTGGCGCTCATCGGCTTTCTGCTGGTGCCGGGTAAGGGCATTGCGGTGTCTGTAATGTACTGCGTATATCTCACAACTACGATAATCGCAAACCCGATACAGACGCAGCTATGCTTTCTCATGAGCGGCTGGGGCGGGGACGTGAACTATGGCGCGGCGCGCGGAATGGGCTCTCTTGCGTATGCGCTCACATCCATGTTCATCGGCGCGCGCATCGCAAAGCTCGGCACGGGTGTGCTGACGGTCGCGGCGCTCGTGATCCTCGCGTGTCAGGCTGCGATACTGCTGCGCATCAGCCTTGAGTTTGTCAGGCTCGGTAAGCCCTCCGTCCGATCCGGCTCTGGTGAAAAGGCCGTCGGCAAGGGGCTTTGGGAATTCATGCGGTCAAACGTCCGCTTCTGCATAATGCTGCTGGGCGTGGCCGTGCTGTTTTTCACGCATAACCTGATAACGAACTTCATGATAAACATCGTGCGCAACGTCGGCGGCGATTCGTCCGACATGGGCAGCATCAACGGCGTGATGGCGCTGCTGGAGATCCCGGTCATGCTGATGTACGGGAGGCTGACGCGGCGCGTCAGGTGCTCGGCAACGGTGCGCTTCGCGGCGGTGATGTTCGTGCTGCGCGCTTTGGCTATTGCGCTCTCGCCGGGCATACCGGGACTGTATGCGGCGCAGCTATTGCAGGCAGGTTCCTTCGCACTCATCACCCCGGCGCTCGTGCAGTACGTCAGCCTGACGATACGGCC
>CAKTKV010000100.1 GCA_934572355.1 uncultured Oscillospiraceae bacterium | reverse complement strand
TCAGGCCGAGCAGCAGGAACACCCCGTGTATTATATTTTCAAAAGCTCTGTTGCTCTTCATTAAATCTTCTCCGATCCATGCCTTAGTTTATCAAAACACACCGATACTTCAATATGCTTTGATAAACCAAGGCGGTGTTTGACCGCCTTGGTTTTTTCGGGATAATTACTTCGCTACTGCGACTGCACCGGCTGCTGCGATGAGGTCTGCTGCATCAGCAGAGGTGGCGTAATCGAAGAAGGCCTGTGCCGCTGCGCTGAGCTCAGCGCCGTCCTTGGTGACGAGGACGAAGGGGCGCTGGATAACATAGCTGCCGTCCTTGACGGTGTCCTCGGTCGGGGCGATGCCGCCGACGGTCAGAGTCTTTACGTTGTCCTTAAGAGCTGCGAGGGAAGCGTAGCCGATGGCGTCGGGGTTCGTGGAGACGGTGGTGATAACGTCACCGGTGGAGGTCAGCTCCTGACGGTACTTGCAGGAGTCCTTGGTGTCGGTGATAGACTCGAAGCCGTCGCGGGTGCCGCTGCCGGCCTCACGGCCGATGAGGACGATCTCGGCGTCATTGCCGCCGACTTCCTTCCAGTTGGTGATCTCGCCGGTGTAGATCTTCGCGATGGTCTCAACGTCGAGGTCGGAGACGGGGTTTGCGGGGTTCACGATAACGGCGATGCCGTCGAGGGCAAGGACGGTCTCCTTGAGGCCGGAGGCCTTCTCATCGTCCTTCAGTGCGCGGGAGGACAGGCCAATGTCGCAGCGGCCTTCGCCGACGGCGGTGATGCCGGAGCCGGAGCCGGTCGGGTTATAAGTGAAGGTCACGCCCTTGTTCTGCTCCATGAAGGCTTCGCCCAGTGCGCCGATGACCTTCTCCATAGAGGTGGAGCCGTCGGTCGCGACGGTGCCGCTCAGCTCTGCGGGAGCTTCGGTCGCGGGGGCTGCGCTGTCGGCCGCGGGAGCGGTTGTGGTAGCCGGGGCAGCGGAGCTGCCGCAGCCTGCCAGAAGCGCCAGTGCAAGGACTGCAATAAGTGCTATACTGATGATCTTTTTCATTTTTCGTTTCTCCTTTTGTTCTTCCGATATGAGAACACTCATTTTTTCTTTGTAGTCTTTCATGCTACGGCTATAATAATAGCGTCACCACGTAAAATGAAAAATCGCGCTCATGTAAAATACATGTAAAGCGCGATAAGTCCAAGGTTGAAAGCCTACTAAAAACATGGTAATATAGGTGTATAAAACGATCGAGGTGTTTTGATTTGAAGATTTCCACAAAGGGGCGCTATGCGCTGCGTATGCTTCTCGACCTCGCGGAGCATCAGAACTGCGGGTACATTGCGCTCAAGGACATTGCCGAGCGTCAGGGCATATCCAAGAAATATCTGGAGCAGATCATACCGATGTATAACCGCTCAGGTATCCTTAAAACCGAACGCGGCTCGCAGGGTGGCTACCAGCTCGCCAAGTCTCCGGAGACTCTGACGGTCGGGGAGATACTGCGCTTCACGGAGGGCGACCTCGCCCCCGTCGCCTGCGCCGGTGAGGAGACGCCGGTTTGTACGCGCAGCGCGGACTGTGCCGTGCTCCCTGTCTGGCAGGGGCTGTACAAGGTGATAAACGAGTATCTTGACGGCATCACGCTGCAGGACATTATGGATCAGCACCGCGCCAACCCGGCGGACGACTATATGATATAAGGAGCATGGCCATGGAGCATCGACTGTGCCCCCGGCGAGGTCCTGACGCCGCACGCGCTGCGGCTTCCGCCTCAAGGGATCAATTATGAAAACGCATATCCTGCACTTTGTGATATACATCCCCGCCTGCGCCGTGCTCTCGTGGATATGCACACTGCTATGAAGATGAAGAACTCGAAGACGCTTGATAACACCGCCGGGGTCTTATGCGCGCTCGGCGGCGAGACGCTTTTCGGCCTGAGCATCATCTTCACAAAGCAGGTGACCGAATACGCCGATGCCTTCTCCCTGCTGGGCTGGCGCTTTCTCATCGCCTTCGTCGTGATGAGTCTGTGTCTGCTCCTCGGTCTTATCAAGATCGACCTGCGCGGCAAGTCCCTGAAGCCGCTGCTGCTCGTGGCGCTGTGGAGCCCGTGCATCTACTATATCTCCGAGACCGTCGGCGTCCGGTACACGACGGCGTCGGAGAGCGCGGTCTTTTTCGCATGTATCCCCGTCGTATCGCTTGTCGCGTCAACGCTGCTGCTGAAGGAAAAGCCGTCCAAAACGCAGGCCGCGGGTATACTCATCACCTTTGCCGGCATACTTGTGACGGTGTTTGCCGTCAGCGCGGCGTCGAGCCTGTCTGTACCGGGCTATGCTTTCCTGCTGATAGCCGTAGTGTCCTATTCGCTGTACACCGTCTTTGTCAGCAAGGCGCATGGCTACACCGGCGCGGAGGTCACGTATATGATGCTGCTTGCCGGGGCGCTGCTCTTCGTCATCCTCGCCATTGTGCGCGCCGCGCTTCGTGGAAGCGTGGCGGAGCTGATTGCGCTCCCGTTCAATGCGCCCGGCTTTCTGGCCGCGGTACTGTATCAGGGTATCGGCTGCTCCGTGCTGGCGTTTTTCCTGTCAAATGTCGCCATTTCAAAAATAGGCGTCAACCGCACGGCTTCGTTCATCGGGTTCTCGACGGTGGTTTCGATCCTTGCCGGGGCGCTTTTGCTGCACGAGAGCTTTACCGCGCTTCAAACCGTCGGCGTGGCCGTGATCCTCGCCGGGGTATATATCGCGAACATGACAACAAAACGGACTGCCTCAAATTGAGACAGTCCGTTTTGATATTCTGTTGTTCTTACTCCGAGAACATCGGGGTGGAGAGATATCTCTCGCCGGTGTCCGGGAGCAGGGCAACGATGATCTTGCCCTTGTTCTCAGGGCGCTTTGCAAGCTGCGCCGCGGCAAAGACCGCCGCGCCCGAGGATATGCCGACAAGCAGCCCCTCACGTCTGGCGAGCGCGCGGCCTGTGGCAAAGGCGTCCTCGTTCTCGACCGGGATGATCTCGTCATATATCCCGGTGTTCAGCGTATCGGGGACGAAGCCCGCGCCGATGCCCTGTATCTTGTGCGGCCCCGGCGTGCCCTTCGAGAGCACCGGGGAGCCCGCAGGCTCGACCGCGACGACCTTAACGTTCGGATTTTTGCTCTTCAGATACTCGCCCACGCCGGAGAGTGTGCCGCCTGTACCGACGCCCGCAACAAAGATATCGACCTTACCGTCGGTGTCCTCCCATATCTCAGGCCCCGTCGTTTTGAAGTGCGCGGCGGGATTAGCCTTGTTGGTGAACTGGCTGGGAATGAAGCTGTTCGGCGTCCCGGCGGCAAGCTCCTGCGCCTTCGCTATCGCGCCCTTCATGCCCTTTGCCCCGTCGGTCAGAACTATCTCCGTGCCGTAGGCCTTGAGCAGCTTGCGCCGCTCTATGCTCATCGTCTCCGGCATGGTGAGTATAACTTTATAGCCCCTTGAGGCGGCAACGGCGGCAAGCCCGATGCCGGTGTTGCCGCTCGTCGGCTCGATTATGACGGAGTCCGGCTTGAGCGCGCCCTTGGCTTCGGCGTCATCGATCATCGCGAGGGCGATCCTGTCCTTGACGCTCCCGGCGGGGTTAAAGTATTCAAGCTTGCCGTAAACGTCCGCGCCGAGATCATTGTCATTTATGTAGTTCGTAAGCTTCAGAAGCGGAGTGCCGCCTATCAGATCGGTGATTCTTTCATAAGTTTTCATTGTTAAAAGCTCCTTTTAGATAATATAAATATACAGTTATACAGTTTTTGTTTGTGTTGAGTCTTATTTCCATGCAGATATCAACATCGAAACCATATAAATATATATTCCATAAAAAGCGCCCCTATCATTTGCCAATAACCTATCGGCTTTGTAGGCATTATATTAGCACCGACTCACCCTCTTGTCAAGCCCTATTATGAAAAATCAGGGACTGTTTTCAAGCAGTCCCTGATTTTTATTCTGCTGCTGCGTCGGAGCTCTGGCCGTCGCTGACCGCGAGGCTCTTTCCGTGCCAGCTCTGAAAATGATGTTTTATCGCGGATGTGATCTGCTGCGCGCATTGCCTGACGTGAATGATTTTTTCCTCAAAATCCTCCCCTGTGAACCGGAAGGTCGGTCCGGAGAGCGTAAGCACGCCGATAATTCTGCCGTCCCAATTGAATATCGGGGCAGAGATGGAGGTCACGCCAGAGGTCTTTTCGGCGGTCGTTGTCGCGTATCCAGCAGCGCGTATCCTGTCAAGCTCACGCTCGAACTGGTCGTCTATATCTGCATATTTTTTCCGCTCTTCCGAGGGTAGAAAAGCCAGCAGAGTCTTGCCCGGAGAGCCCAGATATATTTCCGCGACGCTGCCCTGCTTCACCATGTTGCGCACAAGCTGGGTGCCTTCGATCCTTATGAGGCACTTCCTCATGCGCTCTATCTGCACATAGATGCTGACGTTTTCCTGATAAAAATCCCTAAGCGCAACCATGTACGGCGGCGCGATATCCTGCAGGATCTTTTCGCCGGTCGCATTATCGGCGTTCGACATTATCATGAATTTCCAGCCGAGCGAGTAGGTCTTTTCCGCTTCGTCCTTAAACAGATAACCGTTTGTATACAGCGCCTCCGACAGCCGGTAGCACGTTGTGAAGTTAAGGCCGGTCTTTTTGCAGAGCTCGGTCGCAGTCATTTTCTTGGCAGAGTCGTTTATAAAACAGTCCAGTATTGAAAATGCCTTTTCAAGAGACGTGTTTTTGCCGATAGTGCTTTCTTTTGGTGTGTTCATTCTTACGTTCCAACTTAATACCATACTGCTCTCCGATCAAAATGTGTCCTCTTGATCGGAGCTTCTGAAGCAAGCCGTTTCACACCCCGCTCTGGTCGGATCACCGTGTGAAAACTGCCTGTTATTTTACCATGCATTTCGCAAATGTCAAATGCTTTAACGCACGGCAGAACACTTTGTATAAAATCAGGCAGCTAATTTAATCGGTTATTCATAAAAATGTTACGCGCGCAAAAAAACATCTTGCAAAAACCGCGCCGGTGTGATATATGTGTATTATCGTATTTTGAAAATGCATTTTCAAAATACGATAATACACATAGTGAAGACAACCGTTCACACGGTTTCTTATAAAATTTTCAGGAAAGAGAGAGTAAACATGAAGAACATGCAAAAAAGCACAAAGAATCTGCTGAACTTTGCACTGGCACTTGTACTGGGCTTAATAGCAATGGCTCTTATGGGCAGTACAGAGCTGACCGTGCAGGGACAGCGCATGGTGGGTGTATTGGTTGCGATAATGTACATCTGGATAAGCGGATGTATGCCGCTCGCAGCCTCCTGCCTCGTCCTTATCATTCTGGAGACCTTTGCCGCGACCGACTTTACCGGAGCCGTTGAAGGCGGACTCACAATGTCCAAGGCACTTTCAAAGACTCTGGCGTCGTTTGCGAGCACGACCCCTATGACCGTCATCGTCGGCACCGCTCTGGCCGCGGTCGTCAAGTCCTCAGGTCTGGCTGAACGCATAGTTTACCTTATCATGCGCCTCGTCGCCGGGAAATCCGGAAAGGCCAAGGCCTCCCGCGTTCTCGGCGCAATGTTCCTTGCAGATGTCCCGGCGTCGCTGATGATCCCCTCCGCCACCGGCAGATGCGCCCTGTACATGTCCATTGCAGAAGGCTTTGAAGGCCCCTTCAAGTTCGGCGATCCCGAGAAAGAGCATAACCCGTTCCAGAAGGCGGTATGGATCGCCGTGGCGCTTATCCCGATAATAATGGGCGGCGCGTTCCTGACAGGTGCGGAAGCAACGATCATGGTCGGCGGTCTCATCGAGGAGACCAGCGGCGTTGCTCAGGGCTGGGGCATCACCTTCGCGGTTCTCTGGATCCCTGCTCTGCTGCTCATGGCGGCCTCCTTCATAATTCTGGTTGTAAACTAAAAGTTGGGGTACCCGGGTAAACCTGGGCACTCCAACTTTTAGCATGTGGGGAAAAATAAGAGT
>CAKTKV010000099.1 GCA_934572355.1 uncultured Oscillospiraceae bacterium | reverse complement strand
GCTTCAGCCCCACCGCAATATGTTTGCAGTGGGGCTGAAGCTTTGCTGCTTTAATCAGACTTGTTCCTTGTTTCCGGTTATGTAGTAGTCGCAGTATTCTCCGCCGTCGGCGATGGTATGCTCACGGTGCAGCACGCCGTGCTGGAGCGTTATCATGACCTCGTCCAGCTCGCAGAACAGCGGCATCAGCTCCCGCACACCGAGCTTATCCGTATACGCGCAGATCGGGCAGCGAGTGATGCGGTAATAGCATGCGCCCTCGTGGGGCTGACCGACAAAATCGACCTTGAAGGAGGTGGGGTACTGCGCCTCTTTTTCGGGCGTGTACCACTTGGCGTATTTGACGACGCTCTTTTTGTTCTCGGCCTTGCCCTTGGCAGTGTTGAGGTCGGTCTTCGCAAAGTACCACTTGATGTGATACAGCGAGCGGCGCATCATCTCCTGCACCGTCTCGGGCGGTATCTTCTTATCGCTCGCCACATAAGGCGCAACGAATGAGAGTGCGAACAGCTCGTTATACGCCATCGGGTTATCGTCGCCGATATCGTCTGCTTTTTCCACAAGCTCGCGGTATACGCGCTTGCTCTTCTTCATGATTTCGGAAGCGTACTGCTTGCCGTACTTCTCAGCGATAACCTTCTTCATAGAGCCTTTGAATATCCAGAAATAGAATCCGTTATATTTCATTACCTGTGTCCTCCGATAATAATTTTGCAGATTCAAACAACGCCGTCCAGCCGCCGAAGTGATACGTCATCAGCGCGCTCATATATTTTTCGGCGCTTTCCCGGTCGGGGCAGTCAATGACGATGCGGCGGTAGGAATCAAACTGTGCGGAGATAAGAAGTCCCAGCAGTCTTTCATCAATGCCTGTATAACCCGCATTGTGAAAGAAAGCTATGCTCTCGTCGATTTTGCTTTTTACGACCGCGTCAAAATAATGCTCCATGCTGCTGCCCACGCTTCGGCAGAAGAGCAGCAGCGCCTCGTTATAGTGCGCGAAGATCAGATGCAGTATCGCTTTTGACTCGTGCTGCATCGAGACCTTGAGCTGTGCCGCGAGGTTGCCGTCCGCACCGGAATAGTAGTCCGCTTTGACGCTTTGGAATGTCACGCTTATATCGTCCAGAAGCGGCTTCAGCAGACTTGCGAACAGCTCATCTTTAGACTTATAGCGCGTCTGTATCGCGCCGACGGTGACACCCGCGCCCTCCGCTATCTTCCGAAGTGACGCGCCATTATAGCCCTTGGCGGAAAACTCCTTTACCGCAGCGGCGGTGATCTTATTGTCCAGAGAATGATCTTTCAGCGCCATCAGTTCACCTCATTCGCAATTACACTGTAATCGATTACACTGTAATTATAAACGCGCGGACTGCGTATGTCAATACCTATCCGAAAATAGTAAAAGCGTCTGCATTGCCGAAATCGGCAGTGCAGACGCATTGTACATATTATTGCGCAGTGTGCCTACCGGCCCCGCGCTGGAAGAGCTTCACGAGCTCGACTATCGGTATCACGAGAATGGCAAGGCTGAGCGCCACAGCGTACTCGTTCCAGTCGACAGGGGTGAAGCCGAAGGCCGCGGCGATTGCCGGGACCTCAAGGACTATCGTCGTCAGCGCGAGTGCCGCGAGCATCGCGCCCCAGAGAAGCTTGTTGTGCCCAGGCAGCGTAAATATGCTCCTGCGCTGGGAGCGCATGTTGAAGCTGTGGAATATCTCGCACATGTTCATCGTGAGAAAGGCCATTGTCATACCGTCATCGGAGACGCCGTGCGGCCACGCGAAATGGCCGGCCTCCATGCAGTGGCCTATTATATATGACGCAAGAGTGATCACCGCGATCAGGACGCCCTGATACGCTATGTCGACGCCGAGACCCCCGGCAAAAATGCCGTCGGAAGCCTTACGCGGCGGACGATCCATGATGTCCGGTTCGCCGCACTCAAGGCCGAGGGCGAGTGCCGGGAAGCAGTCGGTTATCAGGTTTATGAACAGCAGATGCACGGGATTAAGAAGAGTAAAGCCCATGAGCGTTGCCGTGAATACACCGACGACTTCGCTCATGTTGGAGGCCAGCAGAAACTGTATGGTCTTCCGGATGTTGTCGTATATGCGCCGTCCCTCACCGACAGCGTCGACAATGGTGGCAAAGTTATCATCGGAGAGCACCATGTCCGCGACATTTTTGGTGACGTCAGTGCCGGTGATGCCCATGCCGACACCGATGTCCGCGGACTTTATCGACGGCGCGTCGTTCACGCCGTCGCCCGTCATGGCGGTTATCGCGCCGCGGCGACGCCACGAGGAGACGATGCGTACCTTATGCTCGGGCTGGACGCGGGCATAGACGCTGTATTTATCAATGACTTCGTCAAGCTCATCATCGCTGAGTTTGTTTAGCTCGCGCCCCTCAATGGCCTGTGAAGCTTCGTCGATAATGCCGAGCTCGCGCGCGATGGCGACGGCGGTGTCCTTGTGGTCGCCGGTTATCATGATGGGACGAATACCGGCGCGGCGGCATTCATCGATCGCGGACTTGACCTCCGGGCGGATAGGGTCGATCATACCGGTAAGGCCAATGAAGCACAGCTCGTGCTCTAGGTTGGCGGGGGAGCAGTCTTCGGGGAGAGTGTCCCAGCGGCGCTCCGCCGCGGCGAGAACACGCAGGGCGCGGTCAGCCATGGCATGGTTCACGGAGAGTATTTCACTGCGTTTTTCATCGGTAAGCGGGAAGACTTCGCCGTTATCGAGATAGCTCGTGCAGCATGTGAGAACTTCGTCGGGCGCGCCCTTGGTGTACTGAATGCAGGAATCACCGCATTTATGGACAGTGGACATCATCTTGCGCATTGAGTCAAACGGAGCTTCGGCGACGCGGGGCTGCTCCTTCTCAAGCTCCGGCTTCAGCTGTCCATTGACTGCGCCGAAGTTCACGAGAGCGGCCTCAGTCGGCTCGCCCTGCGCGCCGTCGGGGGAGTAGACCGCGTCGCAGCAGAGCGTCATCGCGGTGGAAAGCTTATCGACCGGCCCGTAATGCTCGACAACGGTCATCTTGTTCTGCGTCAGCGTGCCGGTCTTGTCGGAGCATATCACCTGAGTGCAGCCGAGAGTTTCGACAGCGGTCAGGCGGCGGATGACGGCGTTGCGTTTGCTCATGTTCGTAACGCCTATGGACAATACGACCGTGACGACCGTCGCAAGCCCCTCAGGTATCGCGGCGACGGCGAGGGACACGGCGACCATGAAGGTACGCAGAACGCTGTCGAGCGAAAAGTCACCCGCGACTAAAAGATCGAACACGAAGATGAAAACGCATATTCCGAGGACGAGCTTTGAGAGCACGCCGCCGAGTTGACTCAGCTTGCGCTGAAGAGGTGTCTGCTCCTGCTCGGTCTGAGCGAGGACGCCGGCGATCCTGCCCATTTCGGTACTCATCCCGGTCGCGGTGATGACAGCGTGTCCGCGCCCGTAGACAACGGTAGAGCCCATGTAGCACATGTTCCTGCGGTCACCGAGGGGAACATCGCCGTCGAAGATGACCTCGACCGCCTTGTTGACTGGGACGCTCTCACCGGTCAGCGCGGCTTCCTCGATTTTGAGGGAAGCGCTCTCAAGCAGACGCCCGTCTGCGGGTACGGCGTCACCGGCTTCGAGAATGACAACGTCGCCTGGAACAAGGTGGCTGCTTTCAATGACCTTGAGCTCCCTGCCGCGCAGCACCTTGCACTTGGCGGCGGTCATGCTTTGCAGCGCTTCTATCGCGGCCTCGGCCTTGCTCTCTTGGATTACGCCGAGCACAGCGTTGAGCAGGACGACGACAAGGATGATGAACACCTCGGTGAAGCTCTCACCGGACAGGGCGTTTGTGACCGCGGAAACGGCGGCGGCAGCCAGCAGGATCAGCAGCATTGGGTCTTTGAGCTGCTGGAAAAAGCGCTGGAGGACGGTCGTTTTCTTCGCCTCGGCAAGCTTATTTTCACCGTACCTTTTAAGGCGCTCTTCGGCCTGTTCGTCGCTCAGCCCGGAAGCGGAGCTATCAAGCTCTGTGAGGATATCATCCTGTGTGCGCTGGTATAACTCGGACATGGACACATCTTCCTTTCATAAAAAACAAAAAACCCATGCGCAAGCTGTGCAGCTTACGCATGAGTCTCATTCTTTACAGAGCAGCCCGGATGCCGAAGCATCGTTTTGACGGGTCTGCCTCGCCCCGCGGACGCGGTGCGGAATTACTCCCTCAGGCGAAATTCAGTGTAGCACATTATATTCTGTGATGCTCAGAAAGTCAATATGCAGACAGGCTAAGAAATTATAAAGATTTTGTGACATCAGTGCTTTTCTTCTTTACGGGGAAGGCGTCATAATAGAAGCCGAGGAATATACCGGCGATGAGAAAGAAGGCAAGCTCGCGGAAGTCAGTGGGGGAGCGGTCGTCTGCACAGTTTGTGAAGATCACCGTTTCCATCATGCCGTAAATGAATATGCCGGAGAGGGGGAGCGTCAGGGTCTTGACTGCCGCCGTCACCTCGGGCAGCTTTGAGAAAAACAGCCTTATCATCTTCACGACCAGCATGACCGAAAACGCGAGGACGAGCAGCAGACCGACCACGCCCGCGAGCATAAGCGTCTGCACCAGATAATTGTGCATGTGGAAGTAAGGATAATTCTGGTACTTATGCGGGATGTTCATTATCTGGTGGCTGTATTTACCGATGAGAAGAAGCATGGGATCTTCTTTGATCGTAGGAATAATACTGGCAAAAATGTTGCCGCGGTTAGACATGTTGGAGACGCTCTTCTTCAAATCGCGCGTGTCGCCGAAGGTCTGACCGTCAGTGTTTTCAGTGTAAAAAGACATCATATACTCATCGGAGGTGCGCTCAATATCCGGGTCGAGCCAGTCATAAGCCACCTGCGTGGCGGAGACGGTGAGGTCAAAGCTTTTGTAAACAAGGGGCATGGAGGCGGCTGCGAGGACGGCAATGAGCAGAGCCTTGAGGCGAGCGTTCTTCAGCTTTATGAGCTTCATCCCACCGAGGACGACGAGCATCGCCGCGTTAACGCACATTGCAAGCTTGATGGTGCGGCAGAAGGCGAGCGCAACGGCGATATAAAAAACCAGCCACGCCAGAACTATCGGGATGCGCCAAAGCTTTCTGCGGCAGTTGAGAAACTCATAAACCATGAGGCAGCCAGCGATATAGAACCAGACGGCGGAAACGGTGCGGTTAGTTCCGAACGGCGCAATGAAATAAAAAGCGGCGTAGAGATAATCTGTTTCAATGCCAAATGGGATATGCTCAGGCGGGATATAAAAATAAATGCCGAGGAAGCACGCGACTATCGCAAGGATCGCGACGATGAAATAGAAAGCGCCGACGATGGCAATGACGATATCAAAGAAGCGTCTGCGCTGCGTGGAGTCAAGCACGAGGCCGGTCGAGAGAACAGCGGCGCAGAGAAAGGTCTTGAGGACAAGGTCGAACTCGTTTTCAAGATAATAGTCGGTATTGAGCAGACGGGTTACAAATAGCCATATAGCGTACCAGATGACAAGCTTTACCTCGATTGCACCGTGAAGGCCGCATTTCCAGAAATAGAGCGCGAGCATCGCGATAATGGCACACCTGCCGTAGACGGAATAGAGCGAGCTCCAATGCTCCGGCGCGGCGGGACTCACCATGAAAAATACAAGCATGGCTGCGGTCATGAATGCGTGGAACCGCGGCCAGCTTTTTTCCCTGCTTTCGATTCTTATAAGCTCCATAGTTTTATACCCCACAAAATTCGTGTCGTATATTTTATCATAAGGGCAGGAATATTGCAAGACGAGGGAGCAAGTGCGCCCGCGTGCATTATGCACGCGGGCACATACATATTTACTTTGCCTCAATTATCGTGATGCGCTCGGCACCGTAGGGCTCGGAGTAATCCTTACCGACGCTGCCGCCGAGCTTATCGACGATGTAGCTTATAAGCACCTGATTGTCGAGCATTACGCAGTCCTGCGTGAGCTTGCAG
>CAKTKV010000098.1 GCA_934572355.1 uncultured Oscillospiraceae bacterium | reverse complement strand
CGCCTTCCTTGTGACCTTCATCGAGTCGATCGCGGACTTTGCTAACCCCATGATAATCGGCGGCTCGTATGACACGCTGGCAACGACGATCTATCTCCAGATCACCGGCGCCTACGACAAGGCCGGCGCCGCGGCGATGGCGGTCGTGCTGCTGTGCATAACGCTGCTGATGTTCGCCGTGCAGAAGTATTACCTCGAAACCAAGACCGCCGCAACGCTGACCGGCAAGGCCTCGCGCGGCAGGATGCTCATCGAGGACAAGAGCGTGCGCGTACCGCTGACGGTGCTCTGCGGGCTTGCCGCGGGCTTCGTTATCCTGATGTACATCTGCGTGCCGATAGGCTCGTTCTTCCCGACCTGGGGCTATAAGTTCTTCCCGCTCACGGGCAAGTGGTTCAAGCTCGTCTTCACGCGCTACCACGGCTTCCAGGCCTTCCGTGACTCCTTCGTGCTCTCGCTGATCGCCGCCCCGATAACGGCGCTGCTGAGCATGATAATCTCCTACCTCGTCGTAAAGCGCAAGTTCAAGGCCAAGGGCTTTATCGAGGCGGTGTCCATGCTCGCGATGGCAGTCCCCGGTACGGTTCTCGGCGTCGGCTACATCCGCGGCTTTGCAAGCGGCGTGTTCCACACGGGCTTTCTGCAGGGCATCTACGGCACGGGGCTGATACTCATCATCGTCTTTGTCGTCCGCTCCCTGCCGACCGGTACGCGCAGCGGTATCTCCGCGCTGCGGCAGATAGACAAGTCCATCGAGGAATCCGCCTACGACATGGGCGCGGACAGCTTCAAGGTGTTCATGACAGTGACGCTCCCGCTCATTAAGGACTCCTTCCTCTCCGGCCTCGTCACGGCCTTCGTGCGCAGCATAACCGCTATCTCCGCGATCATCCTGCTCGTGACGCCGCAGTTTTTGCTCATCACGGTGCAGATCAACGAGTTTGCGGAGAAGGGCTCCTACAGCCTTGCATGCGCGTTCGCAACCATTCTTATCATCATCACCTACGGCGCTGTGCTGCTGATGAACCTGTTCATCAAGCACTTCGGCACCAGCAAGAAACTCAAGGAGGTCGACTGAGCCATGGAAAAAACAAAGAAAGGCGTCCGTCTGGAGCATATCTCCAAAATATATCAGGATCCCAAAACCGGCAAGGACTTCTATGCCGTGCATGATACCTCGCTCAACATTGAGCCCGGCAGCTTCGTGACGCTCCTCGGACCCTCCGGCTGCGGCAAGACCACGACCCTGCGCATGATCGCGGGCTTTGAAAGCCCGGACGAGGGCGAAATTTACCTCGGCGAGGAGCCGATAAACGAGCTTACCCCGAATAAGCGCGACACGGCGATGGTGTTCCAGAGCTACGCGCTGCTGCCGCACTACAATGTGTTCGATAATGTCGCCTACGGTCTCAAGCTGCGCAAGGTGCCGAAGGAGGAGATAAAGGAGCGCGTCATGAAGATCCTCGACCTCGTCGAGCTGACGGGGATGGAGGGACGCATGACCAACCAGCTCTCCGGCGGCCAGCAGCAGCGCGTCGCGCTTGCCCGTGCGCTGGTCATTGAGCCGTCCGTCCTGCTGTTCGATGAGCCGCTCTCGAACCTTGACGCAAAGCTGCGCGTCTCGATGCGCACTGAGATCCGCCGCATCCAGCAGGAGGTCGGCATCACGGCCATTTATGTCACGCACGACCAGAGCGAGGCAATGGCGCTGTCGGACCAGATCATTATCATGAACAAGGGCGTTGTCGCTCAGGTCGGCACCCCGCAGGAGATATACTACCACCCGAACAGCGAGTTCGTCGCGGACTTCATCGGCGAGGCAAACTTCCTGCGCGGCACTCTCAAGAGCGTTGACGGCGCACAGGCGGTCATGAACATCGAGGGTACAGAGCTTCGCGTCGCGGCAACGGACGGGCTCGAAGCGGGGAAGGACTACACGCTCGTCCTGCGTCCCGAGGCGGCGACGCTTGCCGACGAGGGCGGCCTGCCCTGCAAGGTAGTGCTCAGCTGCTTCATGGGTTCGTACCAGAACTACCATGTTATGGTCGGAAACACCCTCGTGAAGCTCACCGAGAATAACCCCAAGAACAAGCGCATCTACGCCGTCGGCGAGGAGTGCTGCCTGCGTTTCGATCCGGACGCGGTGCATATACTGTAAGGAACCGACAGGAAAAATTTTTGAATCACACCGGGAACAAGCTTCCCGGTGTGATTTTTGTTGTAAATCCTGCCGCAAATATGATAAAATCAGAATATAAAAATTTTTTAATGGGGGCGGGAGCATGAAAAAGAGAATAGCCGCGGCGGCGCTCGCCCTTGCGCTGCTGCTTTCCGGCTGCGCTGGCGATGCCGCGCAGGATCAGAGCGGCTTTGCCCCGCCGGAGGATAAGCGCCTTGTGATATATACCTCGCACCGTGAGGAGGTATATGAGCCGATAATCAAGGAGTTTGAGCAGCGCACGGGCGTATGGGTCGAGGTCAAAACAGGCGGCACTGTGGTGCTGCTCGACGCGATCGCCGCGGGCGGCACGGACTGCGACCTTATGCTCGGCGGCGGGGTCGACAGCATCAGCGCATATTCGGATTGTTTCAGCCCTTATACCAGCGTTTATAACGACAGGATAATCCCTGAGTACCGCAGCGCGGACGGCAGCTATACGCCGTTTTCGGTGCTGCCGGTCGTGCTTATATATAGCACAAAGCTTGTGCGCCGCAACATGCCATCGGGCTGGGCCAGCCTGCTCGACGAAGCTTGGCGCGGCAGGATAGCTTTTGCCGATCCCAATGTCTCGGGTTCGAGCTACACAGCCCTATGTACGATGCTTCAGGCTCTCGGCGGCGGGGATGAACTGCTGCCGGAGTTCAGACAGAATCTTGAGGGGAAAATTCTCCCGAGCTCGGGGGACGTCGTGAGTACCGTGGCCGAGGGCAAATGCTACATCGGCGTGACGGTGGAGGACATAGCTCTCAGCGGCATTGCCGAGGGCTACAACATTGCGATAGTCTACCCCAAGGAGGGAACAAGCGCGATACCCGACGGCGCGGCGATCGTCAATAACTGCGCCCACCGCGAAAACGCCGAGGCGTTCATAGACTTTCTGCTGTCCCCGGATATGCAGCGTCTGCTGCCGGAGCTTATGCACCGCCGCAGCGTCTGCACCGACGCGGATATCACGAAAGCCGACGGCAGCGCGGTCATGCTTATCGACTATGACCTTGCCGCGGCGAGTGCCGGGCGAGGCGAGACACTGCGCCTCTGGAACGGAGGTGCGGCGGGATGAAAGACTGGATAAAGAGCTCATTCCGAAACCGTATATTCGTGACCGTCCTGCTCGTCACCTTGCTGCCGATGCTGCTGTGCGATATCTTCATCATGCAGATCGCCATGAGCCAGAGCCGCCGCCAGCTGCGCGAGCAGGCGCTTGAGGAGCTCGGCGGGATAGAGCGGCAGTTCGACGGATTATATGACGAGGTCGATTCCGTGACCGCGGGGCTTGCCGACAGCATCGTCGTGCGCAGTGCGCTGCGGCGCGGCGGCAGCGACTCAAAGCTGCTGTATCAGGTGCTGTACCTTGCGACGAGCGGGCTGCGCGGCTCCGTGGACTTTGACGTATACGACAGCGACGGCAGCCGCCGCTATACGAGCGCGGTCAGCCTGACGGATGAAAAGCTCCCCCTGCACTGGGGCGCGCTGCGCCTTGCGGAGGAGAGCGATGGACTGAGCTGTCAGGCGGACGAGGGCGGCGGCCTTGTTATGGCGCGCGCCGTGCGTACACACAGCGGGATGGTGCTGGGCTATATACTCGCGCATGTGTCACAGGAGAGCTTCAACGCCATTCTCGGCAATGAATTTGTCCGTGAGAACGACGTGCTCCTGCTCGACGGGACATGGCGGCAGGTGTATTCCTCGGACAGCATCGGCTCCACGGAAAAGATAGATGCGCTGCGCGGGCAGCTGCTTGAAACGGGCACGCTGAACGGGGCGGGGGAGTATAATTTCTACCTGCGCACTCTGCCCGACACGGGCTTCACATTAGTGCTCCAGCAGCCGAAGGTCTACACCTCGCAGGTGACGGACACGATATACCGTACCTGCTTCATGATGGGGCTATTGTGCCTTGTACTGAGTCTGCTGTGCGCATGGCTCATAAGCCGCTATCTTTCAAAGCCGGTGAACGAGCTTGACAGCGCCATGGGCAGGGTCGAAAAGGGCGAATATGACACCGAGCTTGTCAGCGACCGCAGCGACGAGATGGGCAGGCTCACCGCAAGCTTTAACCGCATGACGCGTGAGTACCGCCAAAATCTCGAGCACTCGGTGCAGCGCGAGCGCGAGATAAACGAATTGCAGCTATCCATGATGCAGGCGCAGCTCAACCCGCATTTTCTGTATAACACGCTCGACAGCGTGAAGTGGCTCGGCGTGACGAACCATGTCCCGCAGGTCGCATCTATGGCGACGAACCTTGCCGCGCTCCTGCGCGCCGGGATATCCGGGGACAGCTTTATAACGCTCGAAGAGGAGCTTGAGCTGCTGGAGAAGTACCTCGATATCCAATCACTGCGTTTTGAGGACCGCTTCGCGTGGGAGACGGATGTGGACGAGCGCTTCCAGCACTGCATCGTGCCGAAGCTGATAACTCAGCCGCTTGTAGAAAACGCGATAATCCACGGCGTGACGGACATGGACGACGGCTATGTGAAGCTCACCGCGCGCGAGGAGAACGGCACACTCGTGCTGAGCGTGCAGGATAACGGCGAGGGCATCCCGCAGGAGATACTCGACCGGCTCAACAGCCCCGACCGCGAAATGCCCGCCGGACACTTGGGGCTGAGAAACGTTGACAGGATAGTGCGCCTGTATTACGGCGAGGAATACGGCATATCGGCAAGCGCCGCGCCCGGAGAGGGCAGCTGCGTCGAGCTGAGGCTGCCGATGAAGATGAAGGAGAAAACGGACAATGCTGAAGGTTCTGATCGTTGACGACGAGGCGGTCGTGCGCCGCGGGATAGTCCTCGGCGTGGACTGGGCTTCGATGGGCTGCGTCGTTGTGGGCGAGGCGTCAAACGGCGAGGAGGGCATAGCCGCCGCCGAGCAGTACAGCCCGAATCTTATAATAACCGACGTGCGCATGCCGAAGATGGACGGCATCGCCATGATGCAGGAGCTGCGACGCCGCGGCAGCCGCGCGCATGTCATCATGCTCACGGCGTACAGTGACTTTGATTACGCGCGCTCTGCGCTCCAATTCGGCGCGGACGACTATCTGCTCAAGCCCTTTCAGGATAAGGAGCTTGTCGCGGCCATCGAGCGCATCCACCGCAAGGAGCAGGAGAAAAGCGGCCTGAGTGTTTCTGATGAGCTGCCGCTTGCCAAGGGCGACAAGAGCCGCTACGTGCTTGAAGCGATGGAATACATCTCCGAGCACTATGCCGAAAGCTCCATAAACATAACCGAGATCGCCC
The DNA here is from genome assembly GCA_934572355.1 of uncultured Oscillospiraceae bacterium. Classification (GTDB taxonomy): domain Bacteria; phylum Bacillota; class Clostridia; order Oscillospirales; family Oscillospiraceae; genus Limivicinus. Next base: position 595 of record CAKTKV010000098.1, on the reverse strand, counting down.
AGCACCTCGGCGTGAGCGAGGGACATTTGAGCCATGTGTTCAAGAAGGAGACAAAGTACACCGTCGTCGGCTATCTCACGCAGTACCGCATACACATGGCGATGAAGCTTCTGCGCGACAGCCGATGCAAGGTATATGAGGTCGCGGGCATGGTCGGGTATAAAGACGTTGCCTACTTCGGCAGCACCTTCAAGAAGCTCACCGGGCTTGCGCCGTCCGAGTATCAGGACAGATGTCGCTGACGTCGCAAAAGTCTAAAGACTTTTGCGAGAAAGCTTGCGCTCAGACCCGTGCCTCGCTTCGCTCGACACTCTCTGAGCGAGAGGTATTTTTCGCAAGGTACACGCCCTTGCGAAAAATGATCCGAATTATTTTTCGCCGTGCGCGGCGAAAAACTCTGCGAGGCTGAGCAAAGTCGAAGGATGGGCAATACGGCCAGAATGTACCGAAACTGTTGAATGTGCACAAAAACGGCCTTGAAATTTCGTTGCGCCGGAAGCGGGGGCGGACAGGATTCGCGGTGTAATCGCAGTTTTGTCCAGTCCCTTTTTGGGGCAAAAGCCTTTATAATTATATCAGATTGTCACATATTCAC